>NZ_CAWPAV010000110.1:0-22912 GCF_963885725.1 Proteus sp. G4380 | reverse complement strand
TCCGATTTCTGACCTAAATAATAAAAACAATCTCTTGAAAATAAATAATCGATTTTTTTCAATTTATGTCAATATAACAATCCTATTAGAATTGCCTATTTTCTACTATTCACAGTAGTAAAAATAAAATTTATGCCAAATAACCATAGCAACATTAATGATATAACTTAAGTTATCGACAAATATGAAGCCTGTTAACTAAAAAACCTCTATTAACTCAAATTCTTCAAATATTAATTCCATATCTGGAGAGTAGGTGCCTTCTCGCATAAAGAATTCTTTATGTCCTTGTTGCCAATATGACAAGCTTAGATCACCCTCACCTTCTTTACGCGCTAACTGTTCTGTGACTTCAGAAAAACGTACCAATGTTAAAGAGCGTGTTCTGATAACACAAATAGGAACCCCATGGCTATTTAAAATAATATTGTAACCACCAATTGTTGGCGTGACTGGATCACTAAAAAAACCACTTAATGAGCTACATGTTGCTGTTTTTTTTCTTTCAACGACAAGTTGTGCAAGTTCATCAGCAAGCTGCGGATTATCCCCGAAAGACCAACAAATCGCTGTAGGGTATTTCTTTTTTATCAATTCCAGCATGAGATTTTTCTCTCGTTATCTCGAATAAAAAACCAACACCTGATTTTAGTCAGGCATTGGTTATTCCTATATTACTGTATAAAACAATTAATATTGTGATTTAATTGTTTTTGCGATCTCAGCGACGACATTCTGCCATCCTTCCCCTAGCGTACGTACCAGAGCCGGATAGCCATCTTCCGTTTGTGTTAACGCGACAGAAAAAGGCTGACTAATCACTTTATTGCCTTGAGTGTAGATCCAATCACCAGCAATAATCACTTTGCCGTCATATCGACCTTGAAAATAATTAACATTGACAGTCAATTTAGCAAGTTTATCTTCAATAGGTTGTGTCGAAACCACTCGATTAGGGAATTCTTTTGCTAATCCCACAACCAGATTTTGCTGTAGCTGTTGATCAAGCGGGTTTATCCACAAATGTTGGTTAGCAACGGTATAATTGATATCACTGGTTTGATAGACAATGCCCGTGTTAACTAACATATCAGATAAACGGATAGGCTGAACCCAAATCTGATCTTGCTTTGCGCTCTCAGTGGTTGTAACAACCTTATTATTTGCACCTTGATAAACATCAGGTAATTGATAATAAGCTTTATCAGGCACACTTGAACAAGCCGTCAGCATCAATACCGCGATCCCAATAATATATTTCATTATTTTTCAGCCCTCTTTGGTTCAGGATCTTTACCTTGTTGTGCTTCAAAAATTAATGCGTTGCTCTTATTGTTTAAGGTCTTCAATAGCGGTTGCATCTCTCTGAGCACTTGATCTAAGCGTTGCATATTATCAACCATTTTACTGTATGCCGGTGAGCCAGGTTGGAAACCTTGCATACTGCGATTGATCTCTTTTAATGACTGTTGAATATCATTAGGCAGTTTTTGGAAGTCATCACTACCAATCATAGCATTTAATGATTTCAGAGTTTCCTTCGCTTCAGCAACCGCTTTTTGACTTTCGGTTAATGTCGCAGTCATCTCTTTCAACATTGGCTCAACAGGAAGATTGTTGATCTTATCCAATGAAGTCATCACTTTTTGCTGAATTTGCGTTAAACCAGAACTGACTGTGGGTATTTGTGGTAATCCTGCAACAGTTTGTGGCCCTTTCCAAGGTTCAACATCTTGATAAAAGTCCAGATCAATATACAGCGCACCTGTTAATAGATTGCCTGATTTTAACGATGCTCTTAATCCATTTTCAGCAGCAGAAGAAAGCTCTTTTACGAAATCAAAACTTTCACCTACATCATTCGCAAAACGTTCCGGCTCAACATGGATAAGCACAGGAATACGGAAATCTTTATCTAACGATTGTTGCATTTCTTGGGTGTAATAGGGTACTTGAACAACCGTACCCATTCTAATACCACGGAACTCAACTGGCGCTCCGGCTTGTAATCCTCTTATAGAATCAGAGAAAAACATAATATAGCTACGGTAATCGGTATATAACGAATTTTGAATACTCTTTTCGTTATCATAAAGTTTAAATTCTGTTTTAGGGGCTATAGCTTCACCAGGTAACCACCCCGTAGGCACATCAAAACTCACCCCACCGCTAAACAGTGTGGAAAGCGAAGCCATTTCAACACGAACCCCTGATGATGACATATCAAATGCAATGCCTGAATCTTTCCAGAAACGAACATTCGACGTGACCATTTTGTCATAAGGTGCTTTGATAAAAAGCTGGTAGTGCATATCTCGGCTTTCAATATTAAATTCACTCGTCTCAACCGAGCCGACTTGATAACCCCTAAATAATACCGGATCACCTGCATTAAGCTGGCCTGCTCTTTCACTGACTAAATTAATGCGTATCCCCTTTGCATCCGGAGAGGCCAGTGGCGGAGAGTCCAATAAATTAAATTCATCCTGCTCTTTGCCTGTTAAACCGGGTTGTAGCTCAATATAAGCACCTGAGAGTAGAGTACCTAAACCAGTGACACCTTCTTTTCCCACTTGTGGTTTAACCACCCAAAAAGCGGTATCAGCACGCAGTAGCTCTTTCATTTCATTATCGAGACGAGCTTTGATGATCACTCGACTAAAATTACTATCTAATGTCACACTTTCGACTAGGCCAATATCAACACTACGGCTCTTTATTTTAGTTTTACCTGCTTCAATACCATCAGCATTATAGGTTATTAATGTGACTTCAGGACCTTGATGACTGAAATGATAATAAAGTATCCAAGCTCCTATCAATAACGTAACAAGAGGTATTATCCAAACTGGAGACCAGCTTTTCAGTTTATTAATTTTTGCTTGTGTTAAAGCAGTATCGTTCTTTTCAGTCACCCTTAGGCTCCTTAATCATGGGTTTATCATCATCGGCAGTACATTTATCCCATGTTAACCGAGGATCAAACATCATTGCAGAGAACATCGTTAATACGACAACCAATGCAAATAGCACTACACCAAAATCGGGATAGATACTCATCAGACGTCCCATTCTGACTAATGAAGCTAAAACAGCGATAACAAAAACGTCAATCATTGACCAACGCCCTACATATTCGACCACTTCATAGAGAAAGTGCATTCTCGCCGGATCACGTTTTCCTTTGGCTTTATGTGCATCCCAACATAACCAACCGATAGCCACCATTTTTAAACTAGGTACCATAATACTGGCAATAAAAATAACCATTGCCACAGGATATGAGCCATCTTCCCAAAGTAAGATAACCCCAGCCATTATGGTTGAGTAAAGATTATTACCCAGCGACTCCGTCACCATAATCGGCAATAGGTTAGCCGGAATATAAAGAATTAAAGAAGTAATTAAGAAAGAGAGCGTCCATTGCAAACTATGAGGTTTTCTCGCATACCCTTTTACTTCACAACGACTACATTCATATTGATCAGCCGGTAAAATAGCAGTGCAAGAACGACATAATCTTACTCCTTGCTTTAAACCTGTTTTACCTGATTCAATTTTAGGATAAGCGGGTCGCGATTCTAGTTTTTCCCATAATGTATGGCGATCTAAACATTGAAATGCACGAATTTGTAATAAGCAGTAAAGTACATAAGGTAGGAAGCTTAACCCTAAGCCGATATCACCATACGCCATTAACTTGACAAAACTGACTAAAATACCGGCTAAAAAAATCTCTGCCATACACCACGATTTTAATTGGAAAAGAATTCGTGATAGCCAAATTTGTAATTTTCTTGGCAGCTTAATGGGTGTACAAAGCAGTAAAATAGCTATCATGCAGAAAGCAGGAACCACTTGTACAAAGAGTAAAAAGAAAGCGCCTAGCTCAACATAATTTTCGCTAAACATCACATTTGGGATCTGCATTAAAGTAATGTTATTGGTAATTCCTGCCACTTCCATACTGACAAAAGTAAATTGGCAAGCCATTAATAACATAAATAATGCACTAATCGCCAAGGCTACTGGCTGATAAAAAGGTTGTCGCCAACGTGCTGTTAGCAAAGTGTGACAACGTGGACAGGTCGCCTTGGTTCCTTGGGCTAATTCAGGAACACTCACTACCAGATCGCACTGAGGGCACAATATTTGCTCATGTTGTTCTTCATGACAAGAATGTTGACCCGAACACACAACGGCACCTCTCATTTATTTGATAATCAATAAACAACAATAAGTATAGAGACTAAAACGGGGCATTATGCCCCGTTATGAGTTGGCATACGTTATTCACCGTTTTGCATCATCTCCAACTCTTGCCATCTATCAAAAGCTGTTTCAAGTTCATTTTCCTTATCAGCTAATGCTTTTAGCACTTTTTCTGTCTCTTCATGAGGACGTGTAAAGAAATCAGCTGCAGCCACTTCTTCTTGTAAACAACCTAATTCCTCTTCTAAACGTTCCAGTTTAGCGGGCAGTTGTTCAAGCTCGCGGATCAAATGATAGCTTAACTTATTGTTACTTCGTGTAGCCTTTTTGGCGTTCTGTTTTGGTTTAGTCTCTTTTTCAGTTTTTTCTGGTGCATTACGTGACTTATTCGCTTCATTTTTAAGAGAAACAGACTGTGCCCGCTGCTGCTGCGCATCATAATAGCCACCAACATAGCTATTGATTACGCCATCACCTTCAAAGATCCAACACTCCGTAACACTATTATCAACAAATTCACGATCATGGCTAACCAACAACACAGTGCCTTGATAAGCATCCACCAGCTCTTCTAATAGTTCTAATGTTTCAACATCAAGATCATTAGTTGGTTCATCAAGAATAAGTAAATTGCTTGGTTTTAAGAACAAACGAGCAAGCAATAGACGATTTCTTTCGCCCCCCGAAAGTGCTCTAACAGGTGTCATGGCACGTTTTGGTGGAAATAAGAAATCTTGCAAATAACCTAAAACATGACGAGGACGACCATTTACCATCACCTCTTGCTTACCTTCTGCAAGGTTATCCATCACTGTTTTATCAGGATCAAGTGTGGCACGGTGTTGATCAAAATAAGCAACTTCTAATTTAGTGCCGCAATGAATACGACCACTATCTGCTTTTAAATCCCCTAACATCAATTTGAGTAGTGTGGTTTTACCACAACCATTAGGGCCAACTAAGGCAATTTTATCTCCTCGTTGTACTTTTGCAGAGAAGTCCCGAACGAGCCTACGCGTACCGATGCTATAATTAACATCTTCTAATTCAAACACAATTTTACCTGAGCGCGTTGCTTCTTCGACCTGCATACGAGCACTACCTAATACTTCGCGACGTTCACTTCGTTCAACTCGCAATGCTTTTAATGCCCGTACACGACCTTCATTACGAGTCCGGCGAGCTTTGATCCCTTGACGTATCCATGCTTCTTCTTGCGCTAATTTCCGGTCAAACTCAGCATTTTGTTGCTCTTCAACACGCAATGCTTCTTCTTTACTTTCCAGATATTTATCGTAATTTCCCGGCCATGAGGATAGTTTTCCGCGATCTAAATCAATAATGCGGGTTGCCATATTACGAATAAATGATCGGTCATGGGAAATAAAGACAATGCTACCTTGGAAATCCTTTAAGAATTTCTCTAACCATAAGATAGTTTCTATATCTAGATGGTTGGTGGGCTCATCCAAAAAGAGCACTTTCGGTGCGCTCACTAATGCGCGCCCTAATGCGGCTTTTCTTAACCATCCACCAGAAAGTGAGGAAAGCTCAGCTTCGCCATTTAACCCTAATTTTTCCAGTACTTCAGCAATACGGCTATCTAATAACCAGAGATTACGGTTATCGAGCACTTCTTGTAACTGAGCTAATCGATTAAGATTTTTTTCAGAAGGGTCCGTTTCTATTACCTTTGAAACACGATGATATTCGGTAATATATTGCGCATCTTCTGCAACGCCTTGCGCGACAAAATCAAAAATGGTGCCTTCGATATCTCTGGGGGGATCTTGTTGTAAACGTGCAGTCACCAGATCTTGTTCATACACCACTTGCCCATCATCTAAGGGCTGCTCTTTGGCTAACACTCTTAATAGGGTCGATTTTCCGGCACCATTGCGACCGACTAAACAAACGCGTTCATTTTCATCAATAAACAAGTCTGTATTATCTAATAAAGGGGCATCACTAAACGCTAAATAAGCCCCAGTCAAACTAATTAACGGCATTGTAAATTATTCCTCACCAGCATGATTTAATAGCCAGCAATTGTGGATTTGGCGGTTACGTGCAAAATCTTGCGATAACGTTTTTTGTGTTATCTCTTTTGCTGTTAACCCAATATTCGCTAATGCTTCATGATCCATTTTGAAACCACGTTTATTATTTGAGAACATAATTGTTCCGCCTTTTCTTAATAAACGCTTTAGATGTTTCATTAATTCAATATGATCACGTTGTACATCAAAGGTATTTTCCATGCGTTTTGAATTAGAGAACGTCGGAGGATCGATAAAAATCACATCAAACTGTTCATTACTTTGGCTTAGCCACTGTAAGCAATCCGCCTGCATTAAACGATGTTGTCTACCTGATAATCCATTTGCTTGAAAGTTTTTCTCAGCCCATTCAAGATAAGTTCGTGACATATCTACTGTTGTGGTACTTTTAGCTCCCCCCAACCCAGCATGGACTGACGCGCTACCGGTATAAGCAAAGAGATTTAAAAAGTCTTTTCCTTTGCTCATTTCACCTAACATTTTGCGTGCAATGCGGTGATCTAAAAACAGTCCAGTATCGAGATAGTCGGTTAAATTCACCCAGAATTTGGCACCAAACTCATCAACTAAAAAGAAATCCCCTTTCTCTGCCATTTTTTCATATTGTTGTTTACCTTTTTGGCGTTGACGAGTTTTTAAAATTAGTTGATCAGAGCGTAATGCCAAAACCTCCATGGTGGCACTAATCACATCAAATAAACGCTGGCGTGCTTTATGTTCATTAATGGTTTTTGGAGGTGCATACTCTTGGATCACCACTTTTTCGCCATAGCGATCTACCGCAACATTATATTCTGGTAAATCAGCATCATATAAGCGATAACACTCAATTTGCTGTTGTTTTGCCCATTTTGCGAGTTTTTTCTCATTTTTACGTAAACGGTTAGCAAAATCTTCCGCCAGTCGTGTATTAATCGTCGAAGGTGTTTCTGATAATAAATAGTTTTTTTGTACACAATCTAACGGGCCATTTTTAGCTTTAAATTCACGCTCAGCACGTAACTGAATACAGCTTAACAATTCAGGAGAAGCACTAAAAAGTGATAATCGCCATCCTGGGAAATGGGCTTTTACCGCTCGTCCTAACTGGCTATGTAAGGCAATGAGTGCGGGTTCACTTTCTAAACGTTCACCATAAGGCGGGTTACTAATAATCGTCCCTTTAACACCCGTGGATACTGGATTAGTCAGTTTTGCTGCATCACCTTGGGTAAAAGTAATTAAATCGGCCACATCCGCACGACGTGCGTTGGCTCTTGCCATATCTAATACACGTTTATCCACATCGAAACCATAAAAACGCGCTTGAGTATTCTTTTTACCTTCACGGAAGCGGGCAAATGCTTCATGAGTGACTTCTTTCCATAGCGCTTCATTATGTCCTAACCAATGACGAAAACCCCAATGGACTCGATTTAAAGCGGGGGCACAATCCGTCGCCATCATTGCTGCTTCAATAAGTAAAGTACCTGAGCCACACATAGGATCAATTAATGGTGTATCGGTTTTCCAACCTGAACGCATAATAATCGCTGCGGCTAGATTCTCTTTTAGCGGTGCTTGCCCTGTTAAGTCACGATAACCACGTTGATGTAATCCATCGCCACTGAGATCTAAAGATAATGACGCTTTTTCTTTATGTAGATGTATAGTTAAACGAATATCCGGTGATTGCTTAGCAACATCCGGTCGTTGTCCTATTTTACGTTGGAATGAATCGACGATAGCATCTTTCGCTTTTAATGCACCATATTGGCTATTACGGATCACATCATTAGTGCCATTAAAGTGAATAGCAAAAGTATGATTAACTGTAAATACTTCGCTCCAATCAATTGCTTGCACACCAAGGTATAAATCTAGATCACTGTAGACATTAAATTCATTTAGCGGAAGCATGATGCGAGAAGCTAAACGGCTCCAGAGCAAAGACTGATACATGGTTTTATCATCAGCACGGAAATAGACACCACCTTGCGTAATCTGGCAAGACTGGGCACCAAGGTGTTCAAGTTCAGTTTTTAATAATTCTTCCAGACCTCGGCCTGTGCTGGCAAACAGAGAGCGCATAATATTGTTACCACCTAAAATAAAATTGTTGGGCATTATAGCTAATTGTATTACGTTGTCATAAAGTTACTGACGATAAAAAAATAATAAAACCTTTTTGGGAGCACTGATGATCAACGTATCACGCCTTTATATACACCCTGTAAAATCAATGAAAGGGACTCGTCTTTCTCAAGCCTTTGCCCGTGAAAGCGGCTTCACGTTTGATCGTGATTTTATGATAACGACCCCTGAGGGGACATTTATCACCGCACGTAAATACCCTTTGTTGCTGTGTTTTATTCCCACTGTAATGACAAATGGTATTTATATTCAAGCACCCGATGGTGAAGGAATTGCCATTACTTATCAGGATTTTCAATCTTCATTACAACCAACTGAAGTGTGGGGAAATCATTTTACCGCTTATGTTGCCCCAGATGAAATAAATCAATGGTTCAGCCGCTATTTAGGCATGGATGTACAACTTCGCTGGACGGGTGAAAAATCAACACGTCGAGTAAAAAAATCTCCTGAAACCGCGGTTTCTTTCGCTGACGGTTACCCTTATCTATTGATTAATGAAGCCTCATTTCAGTCTCTGCAACAGCGTTGCCCAGCTTCAATCAATATTGAGCAATTTCGCGGTAATATCATCATCACAGGTGCAAAACCTTTTGCAGAAGATAGCTGGCAAACAATCCGTATTGGCTCTGTCGTCATGGACTTAGTCAAGCCTTGCAGCCGCTGCATTATGACCACTATCAGTATCGATAAAGGCATTAAGCATCCTACCACAGAACCGTTAGCAACACTGCAAACATTCCGTACAGATGAAAAAGGCGATGTGGATTTTGGTCAAAATATTATCATTCGCCAATCAGGTATTATTCGTGTTGGGGATAAAGTTGAAATATTAGCTTATAAAGAAGCGAAATCTTATTTACAAACAACAGAGCAAACAACCGAACCGGCAACTGACAATGCGGTTACAGCAGCCTCCGCTCAAGAGCCAAAACAAGCTGTCACTATTGAATTTAATGGCATCAGCTTTGCCGGGAATAATCAAGAGGTGTTGTTAGAGCAACTGGAAAATCACGGTTATGCTATTCCCTATAGTTGTCGTGCGGGGATTTGTGGCTCTTGTGTTATTCAATTAGATGAAGGTGATGTCAATGCATTAAAAGCAGGTGCCATAAAACGTTCTGGCAGAATACTCGCATGTAGTTGTGTTCCTAAAGGCAATGTAAAACTTTCACTTAATAAAAAATAACGCTTATCTTTATCACAAATAAAAAGAAGGTAAACTGTCCTTATCTTCTTTTTATTTTGCATGATCTGCTCTGCTGATTAAGAATCATCTCATCAATAACTCAATTTTAAATTAACTATAAACTCACTTTATTTACTTTTATAAATTTGTTGCAAAAAGAGAATAATGCAGATTTGATTTTAGGAAGTGTTGTTTAAGGCCAATTGTTTTTAGCATATTATAAACAATAAGTGAAAATAAAAGAGTAAGTCCTTTTTACTCTTTTATTAGATGACTTTTTCGTACAAAAACGATCTTGGCTCAGACTGTTTATGATATTCACTTAACCGATCATTCATGATTTTTAGTGGATCACAAAACGTTAGTGTTCTATCAAATAATGCTAACTGAGGCTGGGCTAATAAGCATAAACAGGCTTGCTCTCCCACTTCCGCCACTAAAAAAAGCACTTTTTCATTGCTATCTTTCAATGCGGTTTCCACCACTTGAGCTAAATAAGGGCGGGTTGATGAATGACTCACTTCAAAATACCAGCTCTTAGGCATTAATGGCTTTAAAAAACGATGGGCTATTAATGCGTTTAACGCTAATTCTGCTCGCGACTCAGAAGGCATATCAATCTGGCGGATTTGCTCATCATATCCATAATAAAGAGCAGCATCATCAACAGTAAAAGGTGATGATTGATGAGCAGTTGCACTTAGCATTTTACTTGGAAAGCGACTACGAAAAATCATTCCATTAGCTAAATCGAGCATCAACTTTTGTTGCTCGTCATCAAAATACCAACGCCAGCGATCATCGGGTTTTATTATCACTAATTATTCCCCCTTCGATTTATTACCTGCTTTTTTCTCTGATACTCAATATTAAATAACCTAAATAAAATATTTAATACCACCTAACAAAAACAGGGTTCATTTTTTTATTAATTAAGCACAATCACTGCCATTTAATAAAAAATAATCAACTAGAGGCAATATAAACGAGTTAAGGGCAGAAGAAAAGCCCTTAACTGATTATTGAATGTAATTAAATATGATTAATTATAGATTTTATAAGTGCAGGACCATGATAAATGAATCCTGAATAGACTTGTATTAAAGAAGCACCTGCATCCATTTTTTCGCGTGCGGCAGTCAATGAATCAATCCCCCCTACCCCAATAATAGGTAAAGCGCCTTTTAACTCTTCATTTAGTTGTCGAATGATTTGTGTACTTTTTGATTGAACCGGACGACCGCTTAATCCACCGGCTTCATTGCAGTGATCTAATCCACTCACTAATGATTTGTCTAATGTTGTATTGGTCGCAATTACGCCATCAATATGGTGACGCACTAAGCTATCTGCAACTTGGATTAATTCTTCATGAGTAAGATCAGGGGCAATTTTAACGGCCACAGGCACATATTTTTGATATTTCCCTTGTAACTCAAGTTGTTTATTTTTAATCGCAGATAATAAATCGTCTAATACTTCACCATATTGGAGTGTCCGTAAGCCGGGGGTGTTAGGTGAAGAGATGTTAATCGCAATATAACCTGCATAAGGGTAAACTTTTTCCATACAGATTAAGTAATCATCTTTTCCTTGCTCTACGGGGGTATCTTTATTTTTACCGATATTAATACCCAGCACACCACCATATTGAGATTGTTTTACATTCTCTATTAGGTTATCAACCCCTAAATTATTAAACCCCATTCGATTAATTAAGCCTTCAGCTTCTACTAAGCGAAAGAGACGCGGTTTGTCATTACCTACTTGTGCTCGTGGTGTAACAGTACCCACTTCAATAAAGCCAAAACCCATTGCCCCTAAAGCATCAATGCAATCACCATTTTTATCAAGGCCGGCGGCAAGACCGAGAGGATTTTTAAATGAAAGTCCCATACAAGAAACGGGTTTGGCAGGAAGTGATTGTTGAATAAGAAATTGAAATGGGGAATGAGATAAGCGTTTTAACTGACGAAAGGTAAAATCATGGGCACGTTCAGGATCTAGCCGAAACAATGCCTTCCTTACTAAGGAATAATACATACGATCTCCATTGAGAATATCGGGTATTAGGAATGATATGTCTACGACGATTTAAGCGTCGAGCATCATATAGATAAAAGCACGAAAAGTAAACGTTTCAATTGCACAATTCACCATAAAAAATCCCCAGAATATGCTGGGGATCTAATTATCATGCTAACTTAATACCTTCTTATCACTTACTTAGTGATAGCGATATAGTGTTAATCCGCTAATGCTTTAGTGATTTTCTCATATAAATCACCTGATAAGTTATCAAGGGCTTTTAGCTTTAATAACTCGGCACGCATTTTCTCTTGGCGATTAGCATCATAGCGTTTCAAACGAATAAACGGCTCAATAAGACGAGATGCAACCTGTGGATTTCGGCTATTTAAGTCAGTCAGAATTTCTGTCAATAATAAATAACCTGAGCCATCTTCTGCATGGAAAGCTACAGGGTTATTATTCACAAACGCACCGATTAAAGCACGAGTACGATTTGGGTTAGCTAAAGTAAAAGAGCGATGTGATAGCAAACTGCGTACTGTTTGTAATACATCAGTTGCCGGACTCATTGCTTGTAAGCTAAACCACTTATCCATTACCAAGCCATCTTGATGCCATTTATCATCAAACTCTTGTAATAGTGCCTCTTTACAAGGTAATTGTGCCATTACTGCGGCATTTAAGGCCGCGAGTGCATCGGTCATATTGTCGCTATTGTGATATTGCGCTTCAACCAATTGATTACCCGTTTGCTGGTTTTCAACGGCTAAATAACCCAAGCAGACATTGCGTAAATCACGTTTAGCAATATCACCATGATCGACACGGTAAGCACCGATATGCATTGAGTGATAAACCGCAGAGAACTCATCAGCCATTTCAGTGGCTAAAGTTTTACGAATAAAACCTAAGGCCTGATGAATAGCAATAGGATCGATAATAGCAAAAGCTTCGCCCGCTTCAACATCGGTAGGTAATGTCAGAATAAGTGCCGCCAAGGCAGGATCGATATCTTTATCAAGCAATACAGCACGGAAAGCATCAATCACCATTTCAGGTAAAATTAATGGTTGCCCTTTTTGAACACGCGAAACGTTTTCTTTAATATAACGCCCTAATAAAGATTGCGCCGCATCCCAACGAGAAAAAGCATTACGTGCATGTTTCATTAAGAATGAGAGTTGCTCATCCGTAAAAGGATAATCAAGTTTTACTGGCGCAGAGAATTCTCGCAATAATGAAGGAATTGGCTGTTGAGCAACATCATCAAAAATAAACTGCTGCTCTTCTCTCACCACATTTAATACATTAGAAACCGGCTGACCTTGTGAACGTAAAGGGATAACCTCCCCTTGTTGATTATATAATTCAATATCTAACGGAATATGTAGAACTTGTTTTTCCGCCTGATCTGCCGTTGGTGGCGTCATTTGGCTGACGGTTAATGTATATTGCTGTTTTTGTGCGTCATAGCTATCACGTACAGTCAATACCGGTGTACCTGATTGGCTATACCAACGACGGAATAAAGTCAGGTCAACATTAGAGGCATCTTCCATCGCTTGTACAAAATCATCACAGGTCGCTGCACTACCATCGTGACGATGAATATACATCTGCATACCCGCTTGGAATTTCTCTTCACCGAGTAGCGTGTGGATCATACGGATCACTTCCGCCCCTTTTTCATATACCGTTAAGGTATAGAAGTTATTCATTTCAATTACACTATCTGGACGAATTGGATGAGCCATTGGGCTTGCATCTTCGGCAAACTGTGCTGTACGCATAACACGCACGTTATTGATACGATTAACTGAGCGAGAGCCTAAATCAGAGCTAAATTCTTGATCACGGAAAACCGTTAATCCCTCTTTTAAGCTTAATTGGAACCAGTCACGGCAAGTAATTCGGTTACCTGTCCAGTTATGGAAATATTCATGGCCAATAACAGATTCAATCCCTAAATAATCTTTGTCTGTTGCTGTTTCGCTTTTAGCAAGAACATATTTAGAGTTAAAGACATTAAGCCCTTTATTCTCCATTGCCCCCATATTAAAGAAATCAACAGCGACTATCATATAGATATCGAGATCGTATTCTAAATTAAAGCGTGACTCATCCCATTTCATGGCATTTTTTAGTGATGTCATCGCCCAATCAGCACGATCAAGATTACCTTTATCGACAAATAGCTCTAAAGCAACTTCACGACCACTTTTAGTGTTAAATGTATCGCGTAATACATCAAAGTCTCCCGCCACTAATGCAAAGAGATAACTTGGTTTAGGATGCGGATCTTCCCAAGTCACCCAGTGACGACCATCTTCAAGATCACCTTGTGCAACACGGTTACCATTAGATAATAGATAAGGATACTGTTTTTTATCTGCAGTGATCGTGGTGGTATAGCGCGCTAAAACATCCGGTCTATCTAAATAATAAGTAATATGACGGAAACCTTCCGCTTCACACTGTGTACATAGTGCATCGCCAGAAACATATAACCCTTCTAAAGCGGTATTAGCTGATGGGTTAATCTCATTAACAATTTTTAACGTAAATTGTTCAGGCAATTGGTCAATGATGAGTTTGCCGTTTTCTTCTTTATAGTGTGTCCAAGCAACATCATTAACAAAAATAGATTTTAATGTTAAATCTTCCCCATCTAACACCAACGGCGTTACCGTTGTCGCTAAGCGCTTGCATTGGCTAATAGCAGTAACCTGTGTTTTTTCTTTATCTAAGATAAAATCAAGATGCAAATCAGTGATGGTGTAATCTGGGGCGCGGTAATCTTTACGATATTTAGCAATTCTTTGTTGTGTCATAGAAAAAAGCCTTTTAGTTAACACGACTATTTTACGGTTATATAACCAAAGCTTACTCGTCAAAAAACGGTTTAGCTAGTCGAATATTCAATTGAGCACATTAAAAGTCAATAGAATGTTAATGGAATATTAATATGTGTAACTAATTTATTTGCTAATTGATGCTAACATACTCCCAAATTATGTTTAACGTGGTAAACTCAATAGAGATTTACAGCTTGTTTTTATGTCGCAGAGAAATATTAACGAATAGTGACGCATTATCATCATATTCGGGTATACTCTCCAACCTTAACGATTTAGCTGACATAAAAACGCTCCGTGAGGATGCTTGACGCGCTATGATTTTAGACGCTACACCGATTATTACATCACTGTTGGATACCGATGCATACAAGCTCCACATGCAACAGGCGGTTTACCATCATTATAGTGATATTCCTGTCGTTGCTGAATTCCGCTGCCGGAGTGATGAACGTCTAGGTGAATATGCAACAACCTTACGCCATCAAGTGGATATGATGGCAGACTTGTCATTAACTAATGAAGAGTTTGGCTATCTTCAAAGCCTGCCTTTCTTTAAAAATGACTATCTGCAATGGTTTAAACATTTTCGCTTTAAACCCGAGCAAGTGCATATCGCGACCACTGCTGACAATCAATTGACAATTAAGATAACAGGCCCTTGGCGTGAAGTTATTTTATGGGAAGTTCCTTTGTTAGCATTGGTGAGTGAAATTGTCCATCGTGCTCGTTCGCCACAAATCAGCGCTGATGACGCTGTTATTCAATTACGCAAACTTATCGATATTTTCTATCGTGATGCGGCTGAACAACAGATTGATTTAGCGGATTTCAAATTGATGGATTTTGGTACTCGTCGTCGCTTTTCTTATGATGTGCAACGTGCCATTGTCGATGAATTAAAAAATCATTTCCCTTATCTTATCGGCACCAGTAACTATCATTTTGCTGAGCGTATGCAACTGGCACCCGTAGGCACACAAGCCCATGAATGGTTCCAAGCACATCAGCAAATTAGTCCCGAGCTTGCCAATAGTCAACGGGCTGCATTGCAATCATGGTTAGATGAATACCCAGATCAACTCGGTATTGCACTCACTGATTGTATCACTATGGATGCATTCTTACGTGACTTTGATATGCCATTCGCCAGCCGTTATCAAGGGTTACGTCATGACTCAGGTGATCCGATTGAATGGGGTGAAAAAGCCATTGCTCATTATGAAAAGCTCGGTATCGATCCGATGAGTAAAGTATTGGTATTCTCTGATAGCCTCGACTTTCAGAAAGCCTTAGTACTTTATAAGCATTTCCATAAGCGTATCCGCTTAATTTTTGGTATCGGCACCAGATTGACTTGTAATATTCCGAATATTACACCTCTTAATATTGTGATTAAGCTGGTGGAGTGTAATGGTAAACCTGTTGCTAAATTATCGGATAGTCCAGGTAAAACCATTTGTGAAGATGATGAGTTTGTCGACAAGTTACGTAAAGCCTTTGATGTTCCTCTTGTTAGGCAAGCTTGTTAATAAAGATTAAATCGCTATCTATTCACTCTATCTATTCTATCTATAAAGAAAGGGCCAATATTGCCCTTTCTTTTTGCTATCACCCCCACTATTCGACTGATTTTACCTATTTTTAGCAAAATATTTTCTATAAAGGCTTTTCTCTTGCTGATTCCCTCTTTAAACTGAAATTTCCTACTTGTTTCCTGCGCTATTGCAAGTAACATAGAAAAACTGTCCGACAGGGGCAGAATGAATTTACTAAACAATTATTTTAATTAAACGAAGAGAGATTTATTTATGATCGTTGCGCCTGTAGTCGACGTACTGCAAGGCCGTATCGCGGTTGGCGAAGACGTCACCGTTCGCGGTTGGGTACGTACAAGAAGAGATTCAAAAGCTGGTATCTCATTCCTTACCGTCTATGACGGTTCCTGCTTTAATCCAGTACAGGCCATCATTAATAATAATTTACCGAATTATCAAGATGAAGTGCTGCACTTAACCACAGGTTGCTCTGTGGAAGTCACCGGTAAAATTGTTGAATCTCCGGGTCAAGGTCAGAACTTTGAAATTCATGCGACCAAAGTTGTGGTAGTAGGAATGGTTGATGATCCGGAAACTTATCCGATGGCCGCTAAACGTCACAGCGTTGAGTATCTGCGTGAAGTTGCTCATCTTCGTCCACGCACAAACTTAATTGGTGCTGTTGCACGTGTTCGCCATACCTTGGCACAAGCACTACATCGTTTCTTCGATGAGCAAGGCTTTTTCTGGGTTTCTACGCCATTAATTACGGCGGCGGATACCGAAGGTGCGGGTGAAATGTTCCGTGTCTCTACCTTAGATATGAACAACCTGCCACGTACTGATAAAGGTGAAGTTGATTTTAGCGAAGACTTTTTTGGTCGCGAAGCTTTCTTAACCGTATCAGGACAATTAAACGGCGAAACTTATGCCTCTGCATTAAGTAAAGTCTATACTTTCGGCCCAACTTTCCGCGCTGAGAATTCAAATACTAGTCGTCACTTAGCTGAATTCTGGATGGTTGAACCTGAAGTGGCTTTTGCTGATCTGAATGATATCGCCGGATTAGCAGAAAAAATGCTGAAATATGCCTTTTCTGCCGTGTTAGCTGAGCGCAGAGATGATATGGAGTTTTTTGCTCAACGCGTTGATAAAGAAGCCATTACACGTTTAGAGCACTTTATCGCTTCTGATTTCGCACAAATTGACTACACAGATGCGATTACTGTGTTAGAAAATTGCGGCCAGAAATTTGAAAACCCAGTTTATTGGGGTGTTGACCTCTCCTCCGAGCATGAGCGCTATCTTGCTGAGAAACACTTTAAAGCCCCTGTGGTTGTGAAGAACTACCCGAAAGATATCAAAGCATTCTATATGCGTATGAATGAAGACGGTAAAACAGTTGCGGCAATGGATGTGTTAGCACCAGGTATCGGTGAAATCATTGGTGGTTCTCAACGTGAAGAACGTTTAGAGATGTTTGATAAACGTTTAGCTGAGATGGGTATGAATAAAGAAGACTACTGGTGGTATCGTGATTTACGCCGTTATGGCACAGTACCACACTCTGGTTTTGGTCTCGGCTTTGAACGCTTAGTTGCTTATGTGACTGGCGTCACAAATATTCGTGAAGTGATCCCATTCCCACGTACACCAAGAAATGTCGATTTCTAATAGTTTGATTAATTAGCAGCCAACAAAAAACATTTGTGTTGCTGATTAATTGTACTAACTTTAGTTATACCAGAAGCCAACCTCAGGGTTGGCTTTTTTTATGCATGGCTACAATTTGATGGAAAAGTTCCCCCAAATACACACTTTGAAATACATTGTTACAATTTGTTACACTTTTTTCGATTTTGTAGCAAATTCGGGGTAGATAAAATTTTTTACCAATGGAACACTGTCACCCGACACAGACGACACTTAACTCTCATAAATAGTTCCATAAAAATTAAGAAACTATTTCTGGCAGTGGCAAAGGTGTCTGAATAACACCAATGAGGGTAATAATAATGATGAAGCGCAATATTCTTGCAGTGGTAATCCCAGCTTTAATGTTTGCTGGTGCAGCAAACGCAGCTGAAATGTACAACAAAGACGGCAACAAAGTAGATATCTACGGTAAAGTTGACGTTCGTCATTACTTCGCTGATGCTGATACTAAAGGCGATCATGAAAGCGGTGACGCTTCTCGTGCACGTATCGGTTTCAAAGGCGAAACTCAAATCAATAAAGATTTAACTGGTTTCGGTCGTTTTGAATACGAAGTTAAAACAAACACTACTGAAGGCGAGAACAAAGCCAAAACTCGTCTAGCATATGCTGGTCTGAAATTTGCTGACTTCGGTTCTTTAGATTACGGTCGTAACTACGGTGTAATTTATGACACCAACGCATGGACTGACGTTCTGCCTTTATGGGGTGGTGACTCCATGGCGCAAACTGACGTTTATATGACTAGCCGTACTACTGGCGTATTAACTTACCGTAACACCGATATGTTCGGTTATGTTGATGGTTTAAGCTTTGCTCTGCAATATCAAGGCAAAAATAACGAAAACACCAACAATAAACGTAAAGACAACGCTGAAGCAAATGGCGACGGTTTTGGTTTCTCTACAGCTTATAACTTAGGCTGGGGCGTAACACTGGGTGGTGGTTACTCAAGTTCTGCTCGTACTAACTGGCAAGAACATAAGAGTGATGCTACTGGTAAACGTGCTGAAGCATGGAACGTTGGTGGTAAATTCGAAGCTAACAATGTTTACTTAGCAGCAATGTACGGTGAAACCCGTAACATGAACTACTATGGTGACGGTGCAATTGCAAACAAAACTCAAAATATCGAGTTAACTGCACAGTATGACTTTGCTGATTTAGGTATCAAACCATCTTTAGGTTATGTTCAATCTAAAGGTAAAGATCTGAATAATGGTGTTGGCGGTCTGAAAGACAATAACCATGATTTAGTTAAATATATCTCTGTAGGTTCTTTCTACAAATTTAACAAAAACATGACTGCAGTTGTTGATTACAAAATCAACCTGTTAGATGAAGATGACTTCACTAAAGCTAACGGCGTTGCAACTGACAACGTAGTTGGTTTAGGTCTGACTTATCAGTTCTAATTACCCTTTAAGGTAATTAAACAGTCAAGTTAATTGATTTGAAAAGCAACACTTCGGTGTTGCTTTTTTATTTGCCTATCCTATTTATATTGCTCGCTTTTCTGTTCCTCCTTTTCTAATACTAAGATAAACAGTTTATTATACTAAACTGTTGGTTATTTTTAGTGGTTATATTTACATGTTAATGTAATCACGAAAGATTTACTTATTTACATCTTGTTTTGCTATTTATTCTCACTTAGTTCACAACTTCTTGCTAATTTCTCTACAAACTGTTGGCAAACCGATTCTATAGCGTTACTCTTGTTACTCATAATTCGGCTTCGTTTTGAGCTTAGGGAATAATTACACTATGTTTGAGAAAATCATTGCTGCACCAGCCGATCCTATTCTGGGTTTAGCTGATAGTTTCCGTTCTGATACTCGTGAAAACAAAATTAACTTAGGGATTGGTGTTTATAAGGATGAAACAGGTAAAACACCTGTACTCACCACCGTTAAAAAAGCAGAAAAATATTTATTAGAAAACGAATCCACTAAAAATTATCTTCCTATTAGCGGTATTCCTGAGTTTGGTGCGGTCACTCAAGCACTGTTGTTTGGTGAACAACACCCTATCATCACAGAAAAACGTGCACGTACAGCACAAGCTCCGGGTGGTACTGGGGCATTACGTATTGCTGCGGACTTTATTGCTCAGCAAACTAATGCTAAACGTGTATGGATAAGTAACCCGACTTGGCCCAACCATAATAATATTTTTCAGACTGCAGGCTTAGAGATTTGCCAATATGATTATTATGATGCCGAAAGCCACGGTTTAGATTTTGAAGGTATGCTAGCCAGCCTACAAAATGCACAAGCAGGTGATGTTGTGCTGTTCCACGGATGTTGCCATAACCCAAGTGGTATTGACCCAACGTTAGAGCAATGGCGTCAATTGGCTGCCTTATCCGCAGAGAAAGGTTGGTTACCAGTATTTGACTTTGCTTACCAAGGTTTTGCTAATGGTCTTGAAGAAGACGCGCAAGGCTTACGCCTATTTGCTGAAAGCAATCCTGAGCTGATTGTTGCAAGCTCATATTCAAAAAACTTTGGCCTTTATAATGAGCGTGTAGGTGCTTGCACTATTGTCGCAAAAGAGAGCGATACTGCTGAGAAAGCATTTAGCCAAGCCAAAGCGATTATTCGCGCAAACTACTCTAATCCACCGGCACATGGTGCATCTGTGGTGACCACTATTTTATCTAACCCAGAGTTAAAAGAAGAGTGGATTGAAGAGCTCACCACAATGCGTGAGCGCATTCAGCGTATGCGCCAACTGTTGGTGACAACCTTACAAGAAAAAGGCGCAAAACAAGATTTCAGCTTTATTATTGACCAAAATGGTATGTTCTCATTTAGTGGCCTTAATAAAGAGCAAGTTGAACGTCTACGTGCTGAATATGGTATTTATATTGTCGGCTCTGGTCGTATTAATGTCGCAGGCTTAACACTGGAAAATATGGTTCCATTGTGTGAAGCCATTGTCGCTGTACTTTAATGGCTTTTTCATCGTTTTAAAGCATACAGTTAGATAACACGTTTTATAACCCAACAGCGTTTAATTAGATATGTTGTTGGGTTTTTTATTGTTTTATTCGTGCTGTGGGAAAAAACCATACTGAATTTGTTTTGAAAGCCGTTCGACGTTCAGCCGAAGAAACACTGACAGATCTGCGAGTCATAAATGTTAATTCCGAAGTTTATCAGGAATTTATCAACCCACTTGATGCAACACTTGTAAGCAACGAAACATTACGAAAAACAGTGATGTCTAAATCCCCTTAAGAGGAATGACATTGAAACTGACAGCACCTGAACCACTCAAAATAGGCCATATGCTGGAGGTTTTTCCTCCGGTGAAAAGGCTTTAGAACTCTGGAGGGGTAAGTTCCAATAAGGCCTTGATGTTCACAATAATCCTATTATTTATAAGGTCTCACTATCTTATGCCAAGCGGTTCCATCATACAGATCAACATTATAATCATCAGCTACAACTAAAATCCCATCGCGGACATCCATATGACCTGAGGCGATAACATTTTTATCACCATCCTTGGGACGGATCATTTCTTTACCATTCCAACACTGTAAGCGATAGTCATCACATGCCCATACTTTATCTTCAAACCAGCGTAACTGATTCAGTAAAATAGCCGAACTGCCGTGATAAAGTTTTTCCCATTGGTATTCACGCCCTCGCCATAAACTGCCCCCTTCACCGCCGATATACACATAACCATCAGGGGCACACAATACTGCACTTAATTGCTCATTAGAGGGAAAACCACAAGGGATCCAGATTTCGCCATTATAATGCCAAACATCACCTGCACCGCCAACGGCATACATATCCTGCTCAGAGAAACCATCGAGATCATCAAACCCCATATCTGTATTGAATTTACTCTCTGGAATACCATTTTGTATCTGTTGCCACTGACCAATATCGATTCGTTTATAAATATCTCTTCCTGGGCCAACATAGTAGGCATAACCATCAATACATTTAATATTTATCGGAAAAGCTTCTTTTTCTGGCATAACTTTTTCTAGCGGAAATTTAGATCCACTGCCCATACACTTGACAAACCCACCATCGCCTCTAGATGCAAGCATCCCTTGTTCTTTCGGTTTTAAACAAATACCTACTTTAGGATTATCGAACCCTTCAATTCTAATATAATCAATCGGGTCATCTGGTGTGTCTAAATAAATACATAATAACTGTGAGGGGATTTCGCTGTTCCATAAGTTTCGAGCCTTTTCGTATGGAATATCTTTGCGCAAACAAAAGTACACAATATTTTTATCTCGGATTGCACAACCAGTAAAAATATATCCCTTGATATATTTGGCCCAATGTTTATTAGTTATATACTCCATTATCTTTCTTTCCCTTTTTCAGTTGTTATAGGATCTCATCTAGAACCTTTTGTACACTTTATCCGGCTCATGTTGGTGATAGGTCATTGTATTGGCAATCGCACTGGCTTTCCATAACCGTTTTCAATCCGGCGCCCTAAGATATCGTAGCGGTATTCCGCTCGCTGATACCCTAAGGGCCCTTGGTCGATATCCACCGCGATAATGCGGTGGTCACTGTCATAGTGATAACGTTGCCCCGAGCTACTGCCTTTTTCATAGCGCGATACCATGCGACCAAAACCGTCGTAGCGATAATCAAATTTATCACTGCCTTGTACTTGGTTATGCGGTGCTTCGGTGTGCGGACGAGTCAGTAAATTGGCTGCTGCATCATACAGAAAGTGTTCGGTTTGTGTACCGACCCTAAATGCGCTGTCAACTGCCCAGTGGGTCGTACAGATAACTGTGGTAGTACCAATGTCCGGCGGTAAAAAACTCGCCCGTTTGACCATAACTGACACTGCGCTCGATAAGTTGATTGCGTTTATCCCAACGATAACGACGGTCTATCACCGGGGTCACAAACTGTGAGGCATTCATTTGACGCGCCACTTGGTGCGTAATACGTCCCCGACAGTCATAGCCCGTTTCATTGTCTAAGGCGCCACTGGTGCGCAACGTTTCTCGGTGTAAACGGTCTCGTTGATATTCCGCCAATACCGTCAGTTGCTCATTATCTCGCCATTGCGTTTGTTGTAAATGCCCAGAGCCGTAATACAGGTATTCAAATGCCCGTTGATGGGGCAACTCGGTGCGAGTGATATTACCCAGCACATCATAGTGATGCTGAT
>NZ_CAWPAV010000109.1:0-5298 GCF_963885725.1 Proteus sp. G4380 | reverse complement strand
TTTAGTATAAATATCTATATCATTTTTTGACACACTTTCTTGTATCAACAGTATTTAATCTTTTAAACATTTACTACTGTATAAACTATCATGGTTAAATCTCATTATGCGTTCACATAAAGTGCCCCCTCTTAAAGAGGTTTGTTATGAACACATATACTCCAACGATTAAGTGTATCTATTGCGAGCCATAAACACCCAATCCATTTTTCTAGTGTAAGCTTGCACTTCTTTAAGCATCAGGTTTATTTTGCCCTTCTTTATTCAAATATTATAATTTATAGGCTATTACAAAAAATTAAGGCTACACATTATGTGCAGCCTTAATCTTATTTAAGCTATCTCACTAAATTAGCTTTTATCTTTATTTTCTATCGCTATTGTTTGCCGTTTTTCTTCTTCAGGTAACTCATACTCAATAGCAATGGTCAGAAGTCCACTTGATAAATCGGCTTTTTCTATTTTGACATTTTTACCGAGGTCAAACTGCAATGTAAACTGCCCTTGAGATATACCTCGGTGGATCCATTTATCATTGTCTTCTTCTAATTTTTCTTCTTTTTTCCCTTCAATCAATAAGCGACTTCCTTTCAATGAAACCGATAAGTCATCTTCTTGATATCCAGGCACACTCACTGTTAGTTCATAATGGTTATCATCAATCTGTTTCAGATTATAAGTCTGAGTCGGTGATGAAATTGGTTTACTGCCTGTTAACTGACTAAACAGGCGATCTATCTGATCAAAACGGTTTGAAAGTAGATTGTCAGATAAAGTTGGGAATAATGAAAAAGGTTTAATATTAGGCATATAATTCCTCCTTCAGTATTTATTGAATTATGGGCGATATCTGATTGGCCCAATATATAAATATGAACGAGCAAGCATTTTTCAAGCCCTAAAATATAAATTTTTTATCTTTAGTCAATATAAGATTGTAGATAGCAAAAAAACCCCGCCGAAGCGAGGTTTTGTATATTCAACTATTTAATGCTTAGCTCATTTGAGCTGTCATCACACTCTTGCAAAAGATACATTTTGCGCCGTGTGGATTATTCACTGTAACATCAAATTGTGATGTTCTATATTGTGAACCGCGACAACTTGGGCATTTAAAATAGAGGCGAATTGTAATAGCGCCTTTAGAGAGCCACCACGTTGCCTGCTGCAGGGCCTTTCATACCATTTTCCATGGTAAATGAAACTTGTTGGCCTTCAGCTAATGTTTTGAAGTTATCACTTTGGATTGCAGAGAAATGCACGAATACATCTTTGCTGCCATCTGCTGGAGTAATAAAACCAAAACCTTTACCTTCATCGAACCATTTTACTGTACCAGTCATTGAATTAGACATAGAATTTCCTTTAATTTATTTAATTTGCCATAAGGCATATATGGTTTGTTTGGTATTTTTACTTATGGGAATTAATTAGAAGGAATTCGCAATGAAGTGGTATCAAGGATAACGCTAAACGGGAACAACTTTAAACTGACTAACATAAATAGGTCTGTACTTCCAAACCAGTGACTTCATTAAGCCATAGAAAAACTCAGATAGCAAACTTTATTTTTGGTGAATAAAAAATCTATCAATAAGATTGATATAGACAAAATCATAAAAACTTATCAATAAAAATAAGTTTTTATTTCCTTAAATCAAAGAATTAAAATAAAAAGAGATACCAGATGTTCTTTAACCAAAACATGATCTGGCATCTCACATCACTCATCTTTCCACATTCAAATGATAAGAATAAGATTAAGATAGAAATTAATCAGTTATAAAATAGTTTTTAGTCTATTTTGCTATGCTCATTTTTCATCAGTTCAAATACAAAAGGCACTGAATTTCGCAAAGAGACATTGTATACATCTAAATGACCAATATTCGGATATTCATATACATATGCATTTGTGCCTGCTTCCAATACATCTCTTGCAAACTCTTGTTGCCAACGAGTTAACACATGAATATCTTCTAAACCAATCCCTATAAATACGGGCTTATCAACAAGAAGTTTTCTATAATTTAAACTTGACGCTTCTTGCTCTAATAGCTCGTAAAACTTAGGTTTTAAGCTATTTGATGCGTTTAATT
The DNA here is from genome assembly GCF_963885725.1 of Proteus sp. G4380. Lineage (NCBI taxonomy): Bacteria > Pseudomonadati > Pseudomonadota > Gammaproteobacteria > Enterobacterales > Morganellaceae > Proteus > Proteus sp. G4380. The sequence continues at coordinate 3,199 of NZ_CAWPAV010000109.1, read as the reverse complement.
TATTATCCATTACTAATTGACTTAATGGACTGATACAAAGCGTTTTCGCTTTTTCAACATAAGGTATTGCTAATTCTTGGAAATAATCTTCCACTTTTAAGTTTGGATTTTTATCAGCAGCAGAAAGATATAAGTACATCGCGTAAGGTAGCTTTCTATCACCTTCATCTTGAACACCATCACTAATAAAGTTTTCAAGTAGATTATCACTAAAATAAGGCGTCCCTGTCACTATCGCACCTAAGATATTTAATTCTGGTGCATATTCAGGCTGATAGCCGACAGAGGCAAATGCAGCATGAGCCCCTTGAGATTGCCCCATAAAGATAAAGCGATTACTTAGCGAAAACCCACCTTTCAAGACAGCTTTTGCACTATCCAAAGCGCTCCATGCTGTTGCTCTTTCATCCATATAATGATGCAACCCTGATGAGCCTAAACCTGGATAATCTGGTGCAACAATCGCAAACCCAAGGGATAGCCAAGTATTTAAATATTGCGATACGCGACTATTTTTAGGCGTTAATGAGGGAGCACAAGTTGGCGCTATCCCTACCGTACCATGATTCCATACAATGACAGGCCAACCATCTTTAGGTGCCTGACTTTTCGGAATAAAAACAGCACCAGTATCTTCACGGATAATTTCTCCATGAACACTGTCACAAGAAGTATAAGATATTGTGTATTGCGCAAAAGCTTCGCTTAACCCTAAGTCAGATGCTAGATCTTGGCAGTGTGTTATTACACCCGGTTTATTAGGGAGATTTTCATTAGTTTTATCGCAGGTAAATAATGATTTTTTAGTAAAGTGTTCCATAAATATTTCCTTATATTATTGATAAGTTTTTTTCCATTTAACTTAATTAGTCTTATAACTAGGGCATGTTTTTAGGCCTGTTATTCGCTAATTTCAGATAACAAAAAACCTCACTAAATGAGTGAGGTTTAACAAAGTTTAGTGTGCTTAGTAACAAATTGCCCACTATTTAGAGATGATAAGACAAATTTTTTCGAAATGCAATCTTTTACTGTGTATAATTACAGTATTTTGTATATTATTGTGTACTATTTATCTTTTCGCCAACTAGGTATAGTTAATCAGTACAAAAAATGTTGATAAATCATCACGTGATCGCCTTGCTGCAAATAGTGTCGATATTACTAATGGGTTAGATTTTGTTGGCGAAGCTATTTTAAATTTCTCCTTTGGCATCTATTGCAACTAATACACATTAATAATGCTATGGACAAATTGGTTTAATCTATTGCAATACTTAGTAGTTACTATTAGAGACTTTCTAACTAATTGGTTATATTAAAATCTCTATCAACCCCCGTGTTGATATCTAATTAAGTTTTATTTTTGCTTCATTTAAACACCCTGTGAGTATAAAAATCACAGGGTATTTTTTGTTTATAAATACCATTCTCTATATAACTATGTTATTCATTATTGTAAAAAGCCAATTAATAAGCTCACAGAAGTGAGTTTATTAATTAAAAATTATGAGGTTCTTTAGCAACAGCCTTACGGATCATCATATCCAATCAATCCGTAATCTTAGACTAATGTATTTACCTTTCACATCGATAAGATAGTCATCGCCCTCAAATAGCGCACCTGAAGTATATATTGGAATATCACCATATACATGGCTATCTTTATATCTGCAATATAGTTGATAATGAGTGTGACCTACATATAAATCAAAACAATAGCACCAAAAGTTAAAATAAAACCTAAATTAAATTTATTAAAACAATATTGACAAATATAGGGACTTTATTTTTAATAGCTTATTAAGCCTAGTATATTAACTAGTGACTATATCATCAGTTGGAGAAAAACATTTAATATTAAAATAGCTCTGAAAAGACTTTGTAGATAAACTCACCTATCTCTTGTTTATCTGACATAATCTTCTTCAATAAAAACCACCAACAATTAACTGATGGCTATCAAGTACAGTTTGCACTACCCTACCTAATGGATGTTAAATATTTTTTAAATGATCTCTTTATGTTACCTAAATCATCAAGACTCCTCTTTAACATAACATGTAGTGCGCAAGCCAGTTATCAATAATACCGGAATACCGCTATTCAATTAAAATTGCTACATTAATTGCCCCTGTATATTTATTGGCTTTGATATTGCCATTAGCACAAAGGTTAAAAATTATATTTTGCGTAAAACTCTTCATATTTTGTTGTGCTAGTTTATTACTACCGACGAGTCGTAAGGCCTCTTGTGCATTGGCTTGACAAATATTTGATTGTGCAGATTTTAAAGAAGCCACCACATAAGGCAGTGTGGTGATATTTTCAGTGCTACTGGTGGATAGCTCCATCCCTGTTTCACTGCCTGAGACTAAATTATTAAAAGGGCTCAGGGTGAGATAGATATTTTTATTAGCATAAGGACAATTGACACTGATACTAGCTAAATTATCTGCTAATTTAGTAGGTGTTGCATAATTTTTCGCGATTTGAGTCGGAAACTGAATATTGGTAGACGTTTGGGGGATAACGTCACAGGCTTTGAGTGCTTTAATATTCACATTATCCGCTGAACTTAATAATGTTTTAGATCTTGCAAAAGAACCTGAACTAGTGCGAATGACGGCATAAAATTTTGAATCATCACGCATGGCATATTCACCGGCCTCTAATGGCCCGATGGCATACGCGGAATAACTGGATATTGTTAATGTTAACGAATGAACTTTATCACTACCATCTACGTATCGTGCTGAGAAAAAATTACTATTGCCTTGTCTGGGCAAAAGACCCCAACTTAATTCATCAGAATTAGAGGGAAAATTATTATACATATTTGTCATAGCGGTGGTTTTGGAACGACTAAATGAAAATGAAGCATTCTCATATGTATCGTTAGCCCGTTTATAACGCAACAAACCATATCCACTGGGTGCTAAAACAATAAAGGCCCCTTTGGGATTGCTTTTATTGTAGATAGCCACACCCACTCGACCGATTTCGGGGTAAAAAGGCAGGTCACTTATCACAAATTGACTAGGCTCCCACCGAAAACTTATATAAGATCTATTCGCCTGAAGCACTGAACTTACCATCCCATAATTTTTCGTTGTTGAACCAACTGGCGGAGTGACCTCCCCTAAATAACCTGTTGAGCCAATAGGAACGGATAACTCTAACGCATTAGCGGAATGAA
>NZ_CAWPAV010000108.1:0-1636 GCF_963885725.1 Proteus sp. G4380 | reverse complement strand
CTATTTACCTAAAGGGATCATCACAACAGGAACTATGATAGGTTGGCCAAAAAAATCACCAAATGAAATAACAACAATAACTTATACATTTCCAGATCATAACACATACCGAGAAATTATAAAAAATAAAAACCCATTAACAGAAAACATGAGAAAAAAAACGCTAAAAGATATATATGAATATTATAGGTTAGTAAATATTAGAGAACAAAAAAAACAAGAATTAAACACCATTGAAGATAAAGATAGTGAGGCTTCAAAAAAAAGAATAAAAGAATTAGAAGAAGGAATAAAAAAAATAGCAAATGATATTTATACTATACTAGATAATATACCTATCTATATTTACTCCACTCAAGAAACAATATTCCCTCATCAACAAAAAGTTATCGAAGAAATATTACAACACACCTCAGATATCGTACCTATATTTTTTAAAAAAATATCACCATATACCAATGCTGATTTAAAATTTGGCTATTATAATCAATTTGTTAATATATCTGGTACAAAATTCATTTCAGGTTATCGAAAAGGCAGTGCTAGTCATCCTAACGAGGAAGGTACACCTATAAAAGAGATAAAACCAGATGAAGAACATGATGATCCGGGTACTATATTTATTGATTTTTCTTCACGCGAATATTATAAAACAATTAAGCAAGATAATATTGATGAATATATAGAAAATGAGGCAGATATCTATGATATATATTATATTAATAATGATAAAACTATTACAATAGCAAGGGGTAATAATGAGTTACGCAAAGAATACCAACAAAATAAACATAAAATCGGCTCATTTGTATATCATACTTTTATACATGAATTAGGTCATTCTCTAGGGCTATTTCATATTTGGGAATACATACTAAATGAAAAGCATAAAGTATTAGATTCAATTAAATACTCAGTTATGAGCTATAAGTGTCCTGATATTAAAGATGCAGATTTTGGTGGCCTTTATCCTATGACCTTTATGCTAGTAGATATATTATTGTTACAATATCTCTATGGCGAAAATATGACCACACGTCTTGAAAATAATACCTATGGATTTAATTCCAATACGGGACGCGCCGCTTACTCTTTAAATAGCATAGAAGATAAATTAGTGAGCTGTATTTGGGATGCGGGTGGAATTGATACATTAGACTTTTCCCTATATACCGTTAATCAAGTCATTAATCTCAATGAAGGCTGTTTTTCAGATATTGGAGGATTACGGAGTAATATCTCTATTGCCTATAAAACGATTATTGAAAATGCGATTGGTGGTAAAGGTGATGATACTCTCATAGGAAATCCTTTTGATAATAACCTAATCGGTGGTGATGGCAATGATTTATTCTATGGCGGTGATGGCAATGATTTATTCTATGGTGGCTCTGGAAACGATGTTATATACGGAGAAATGGGAAATGATGTGCTCTATGGTGATGATGAAGATGATATGCTTATTGATTATTATGGTGCTAATATGTTGGATGGTGGTAAGGGTAATGATCGGATCTGTGTAGCCTCAATGGATAGAGGGCTCCCTGGCAGAAATATCATTCAAGGGGGAGAAGGTGATGATGAAATATATTTGGGCACAGGAACTCATCGTATAACAGGTGGACAAGGAAATGAT
>NZ_CAWPAV010000107.1:0-27500 GCF_963885725.1 Proteus sp. G4380 | reverse complement strand
CGGCTGATGAAGGTTTAGAAGTAGCAGGTTGCGCCATGGCATCTGATGCATTCTTTCCCTTTAGAGATGGTATTGATGCGGCAGCTATGGCCGGTGTAACTTGTGTTATTCAGCCAGGTGGTTCTATTCGTGATGATGAAGTAATTGCTGCAGCTAATGAACACAATATCGCGATGATTTTTACTAACATGCGTCATTTCCGCCATTAATAAGGGATTGCTATGAAAATTTTAATCATTGGTAATGGTGGTCGTGAACATGCACTAGCTTGGAAAGCAGCGCAATCTCCTTTAGCAACCCAAGTGTTTGTTGCCCCCGGTAATGCAGGAACAGCATTAGAACATGGCGTACAAAACGTCGATATTAGTGCCACTGATATTGCCGCATTAGTTGCATTTGCCCAACAAAATCACATTGATTTAACCATTGTGGGGCCTGAAGCGCCATTGGTAATTGGTGTAGTAGATGCGTTCAAACAAGCGGGACTGATGATTTTTGGCCCCACCAAAGGTGCGGCACAACTAGAAGGTTCGAAAGCATTTACAAAAGATTTTTTAGCCCGCCATCATATCCCAACAGCAGCTTATCAAAACTTTACTGAAATAGCGCCTGCACTTGAATATCTCCATAAAGTGGGCACACCTATTGTGATTAAAGCGGATGGCCTAGCTGCGGGTAAAGGTGTCATTGTTGCCATGACACATACCGAAGCAGAAAATGCGATAAAAGATATGTTAGCAGGTAATGCTTTTGGTGATGCAGGACACCGTATTGTTATTGAAGAATTTCTTGATGGAGAAGAAGCCAGTTTTATTGTTATGGTGGATGGTGAAAATGTACTTCCAATGGCAACAAGTCAAGATCATAAGCGCGTCGGTGATGGTGACTCAGGCCCAAACACCGGCGGAATGGGGGCTTATTCTCCTGCACCGGTTGTTACTCCTGAAATCCACCAGCAAGTCATGGATAACATCATTTATCCAACTGTCAAAGGCATGGCTGCCGAAGGACATCGCTATCAAGGTTTTCTTTATGCAGGCTTAATGATTGATAAGCAAGGTATTGCCAAAGTCATTGAGTTTAACTGCCGTTTTGGCGATCCGGAAACGCAACCTATTATGATGCGCATGCAATCAGACTTAGTTGATCTCTGTTTAGCGGGTGCAAAAGGCGAACTAGCAGGTAAAGACTCCATTTGGGATCCCCGCCCCGCTTTAGGTGTTGTAATGGCCGCCGGTGGCTATCCTGATAACTACCGCCAAAATGATATTATTGAGGGACTAACAGCAACATCTTCTTCAACAGCTAAGGTATTTCAAGCAGGAACAAAATTAACGGCTCAAGGTGAAGTTGTTACAGCAGGAGGCCGAGTATTATGTGCAACTGCTTTAGGGGAAGATATCGAACAAGCTCAAAAGAATGCCTATGCTTTAGCCAAAAGTATTCACTGGTATGGCTGTTTCTATCGCCATGATATCGGCTATCGTGCCATTGCGCGTTTAAAAAAGTAAGCTAAAACAGCAAAAGGGAGTGATCACAAACTCTCTTTTGTTGGTTCCCATTTACAAAAATCGTGTTCTGCAACCATTAACAACTGGTTACCTTCGGGGGAATCCAGCCAAGCAACATAAGCGGGACGAGTTAGATGCTGTGTTCTACGTTTTAGCCAACGTTGTTCTGGTGCTTCAAATGATACATTCACTTTTTCACCCGCACATGTTGTCAATGTATCTTGATACCAGGTTCCTTGAACTAACTTTACCTGACCTATTGCCAATGCCTTACTGATCTCTCGTTCTCGACTGGCTGCAAATACCATTTTTAAACGTTCATCTTCTGTTAATGGGCGCTTTTGTCCTTGATACTCTTGTTGCATAAAGATAACTTCACCACGTTTATTTAAACGTAAATGCCAAGAGGAAGGATGGGAGGGATTAACGATTTCACTGCGAATTTGCCATAATCTATTTTGGCGGTACTCATAAAAAGTGACAACAGTTTCAGGCTTTTGATAAAAGCTATAGACACTCATAATCACTTGAGGCTCTGATGTTTTGTTATTTAAACGCCAAAGCCGCACAACCCCTTCATCTGCAATATAGCCCGTCGCAGAAAATTCGGGTAGTTGTGGAGAAGAAGAGCAGGCGCTGAGCAAAAAAGAGAACCCTATTGCTAACAGCCCCTGTCGTCTCAACAAAAGGGGAGCAACTCCCCCTCTATTGTTCATTCCGTTCAAAGGAATTATTTTACTGCGTCTTTCAGTGCTTTACCGGCAGTAAATGCAGGAACGTTAGCTGCTGCAATTTTAATTTCTTTGCCAGTTTGAGGGTTACGACCAGTACGCTCTGCACGGTGATTCACTTTGAATGTACCGAAACCAACTAACTGGACAGAATCACCTTCTTTCAGAGCACCTGTTACTGAGTCGATAAACGCTTCAATAGCAGCTTTTGCCTGAGTTTTTGTCAGATCCGCTTTTTCAGCAACTGATTCGGTTAATTCAGCTTTGTTCATAAAATAGTCCTTAAAGTATGTTTTATCGTTTGAAAAACATCTGGTGAAAAAACTTAATTCATCTTTTTTAGAGAGTCGGTTAAGCAAAACACCTGAGCCACTTCTTTTCGTACCCAATGTAGAACATACACGGGGGTAATGTGAAGTCTTTAAACGTCGCTTTTCAAGCACTAAATCACGTTTTTCTGATTTAGTGCGTTAATTCTATACCGATATTGCTCATTCCAGATTCGCGCAGGTCTGTACGCAGACCTTTTATTAGTTCAATATCTCTTTCTTCGCACTCAACAAGTAGGCGATAAATTTCCCATTGAATATCGAACTCTTCAGTGACCGCAGCAAGAGATTTTAATTCTTCTTCAGACATTTCTCTTTCTGCTTGTGTCATTTCAAGTGTAGCAACAGTTCCAACCGAAATTTTGCTCACTTCAATAGCATGACTGAGTGACTCACCACTTAAACGAGAATGAATAAGCTCACTCAGTGCCACACAGGCGTCGATTGCAGGATAGACACCATAAATATCAAACTGTGATGCATCAGGAATAGCTTCTTCTAATTTCTCTAATTGAGAATCAAAATTCACCTTCGCATCTTTTACCGTTAAAGTTTCCCAAACTAGATCGAGAATACGACGATACAGGGTTGGATCAGTAAATCCTGTTTCGCGACAAAATACCTGATAATTTGGATACATTCTCTCACACAGGCACGCCATAAACGTTAAGTGTTGCCAACTTTCAAGCTTTTCTAAACGTAAATGGATTGGGTTCTTCAACATTAGTGATTACTCATTTTCTTAACTTAGCCGCAGTTTACCTGAAAATTGAAAATATCCACATATTTACCGCCGATTTAGAGCTTATTCTTATTCAATTGCTCAAATAATCGCCTATTTGAGGCAATACCATCGGCCCAACGAGTCGGTTCAGGTAATCGATATCCATTTATACAGCGTTTTACCCACGCTAATGCACTCTCCATACTCACTTTATAGCCTGGAGAAATATATAAAGGTTTACATCTTTTTTTACTACGATAAATCCAACCTAACTGCTCATCCTTATCCATTAATTTTTCCGTACTTCCTACATCGTCGTCTAATTTTTTATCATCACCACATAAACGACTTTTTGCCACACCGATGGTTGGAATATCGGCTAAGAGTCCAAAATGACTTGCCACCCCTAACCGTCTAGGATGTGCGATCCCTTGACCATCAACAAAAACAAGTTGCGGTTTTTGCTTGATGCCCTGCCAAGCTTCTAATAACGCGGGACACTCACGGAATGAAAGGAGTCCGGGAATATAAGGTAGTAATGTTGCAATACGGGCTATTTGATATTCAACAATTTCAAAGGAGGGATAATGCATAACAACAATAGCGGCACGAGTGACCGCACCGCTATTTTCAAATCCGACATCGGCACCTGCAATATAAGTTGGTGCCATAAATTGGTCGGTTAAGATAATCTGTTGAGCTTTCTCTGTCTGCTCTTGACGTAATTGCTGAGTATTAATCATTATCCTGATGATAAGGCTTCGATAGACGGTGAACCGCATCAATAAATGCTCCAGCATGCGCTGGTGGAACATCTTGATGAATACCGTGCCCAAGATTAAAGACATGACCAGTACCTTTGCCAAAGCCAGCTAAAATCGTAGCGACTTCTTGTTCTATTCTTGCTGGTGGCGCATACAACATAGAAGGATCCATATTACCTTGTAAGGCAACCTTATCACCGACTCGACGGCGAGCATCTTCGATATCAATCGTCCAATCAAGTCCTAATGCATCACAACCTGTGGCTGCCATCGCTTCTAACCAACGCCCACCACCTTTAGTAAATAAGGTGACCGGAACTTTTCTGCCCTCATTCTCACGAATAAGACCATCAACAATCTTATGCATGTATTGTAATGAGAACAATTGATAATCGCGTCCTGTTAGCACACCTCCCCATGTATCGAAGATCATGATGGATTGTGCCCCTGCTTTAATCTGAGCATTCAAATAAAGGATAACGCTATCCGCCAGTTTATCCAGTAATAGATGCAGAGCTTGTGGCTCGCTATACATCATTTTTTTAATTTTTGTGAACGCCTTACTACTTCCACCTTCAATCATATAAGTAGCTAGTGTCCATGGACTACCTGAAAAACCAATTAATGGCACATTACCTTGCAATGCATGACGAATTGCACGTACCGCATTCATGACATAACCTAATTCATCTTCCGGATCGGGAATAGGTAATTTTTTTATATCATCAAGGCTATTTATCGGTGTTTTAAAACGAGGACCTTCCCCTGTTTCAAAATACAGACCTAATCCCATCGCATCAGGGATAGTTAAAATATCAGAAAATAGGATAGCGGCATCTAAAGGAAAACGTCTTAAAGGCTGTAAGGTAACTTCGCATGCCAATTCGGTATTTTTGCACAATGAGATGAAGTCTCCCGCCTGTGCTCGTGTTTCCTTGTATTCAGGAAGGTATCTGCCTGCCTGACGCATCATCCAAACAGGGGTGACATCAACAGGTTGGCGCAACAGCGCACGTAAATAGCGGTCGTTTTTCAACTCACTCATGTCTAACTCCATTAATAGTAATAGGGCCGCAAAATAGCGTGTAGTGTAACATGTTGGAAAAATAACAGTTGGCAGGCAACACCTTTATTTAGCTATTTTCTTCATCTTGTCTAATATTCGCTATCGTATCTTCTATTAAACGTCGCGCAATAGTATCAGAAGGTGGTATTTGTGGTAACTCATCATAGCGATACCATGCTGCACTGATTAATTCCGAAGGATCATGTCGTAATTCTCCCCCTGCATAATCGGCAAGAAAACCCATCATAAGAGAATGAGGGAAAGGCCATGGTTGTGAAGAAACATAACGAATATTGCGAATATGAATATGACTTTCTTCAAAAACTTCGCGAGCTACCGCATCTTCTAAGCTTTCCCCTACTTCAACAAAACCAGCTAAAACGGTGTAGAGTGGTGAATGTTTATGCCTAACATGGTGTGCTAATAGAATTTTATCTTTATTACGAATACCAACAATAATACAAGGTGCTATTTGTGGGTAATAACGCTCATGACAGTTATCACATAAACATGCCCATTCACTCTCACTATGGCGCATTTTAGCCCCACAATAGCCACAAAACCGATGAGAACGATAAAATTCAGCAAGTTGAACACCACGACCGACTAATTTAAATAACTTTTCATCTTGAGATGCGATAAGCCTTGGTGAACACATATCGCTTTCCATTTTGTCATAAATCAGCCAGACATTTTCTCCTTGCCATTCCCCAACAATTTTGGCTTGTTTACCCACAAGTCCCCAATCTGTTGCTAAACCAAATGGAAGTTCACCTTTGGGTAACCAAACTCGGCCGCCTAGGCTGACTGTCCACCAGCCTTTTTCACCACCTGTTAGCGTATATAAATGCATAGTAATAATTCTATCTTAGTTAATGATATACAATAGAGGATACTCTCTTTCACAAGAGCCGCTCAATGAATTATGTCGCTACGCCAAAATTCATCTATACCTCCATGGTAAAAATATAAATTATATTTATAAATAAGGTTCACACGAATGACAAACATAACGAAACATAAGATCGCTATTTTTGATTTAGATGAAACACTGTTAGCCGGAGATTCTAGCTGTTTATGGACAAATTACTTGTGGGAGAAAAAGAGAGTCACTGATCCTGCTTTTTTAGCTTTAGATAAACAAATGATCGCTGACTATTACGCAGAAAGGCTCAATATAAATAAGTACTTACACCAACATTTATCTTATTTTAATCAGCATAATATTGAAGAAATAAATCAATGGGTTACTGATTTTACTCATACCATAATCAAGCCATTGCTCTATCCTCAAGGCATTAATACTATAAACCTATACCGACAACAAAATATCCCCGTTATCATTATCTCTGCAACTATGTCTTTTCTGGTACATGCGATTGCAAAACAACTTAATGCTGATATTTCTATGGGCATTGATATGCAGATAAAAAATAATCATTATACAGGCCATATTGAGGGTATTCCTACCTTTAGAGAGGGTAAAGTCACTCGACTCAATCAGTGGAAAGAACAAAACAACATTAAGGATTCTTATATTTATTTCTATACTGACTCAGCCAACGATCTCCCTTTATGCTATCAAGCAAATGAGGTTATCACCATTAACGCCGATGAAAGATTAAGCCAAATAGCAACAGAAAAAGAATGGCAACAGTGCTACTGGCAGTTAAATAAATAATCATTATCGGGCTTGTAGTTTTTAAGATCTTTAATATACTGTGGGCATTCTTGTCGGAGTGCCTAGTGTTTATAAGGCTATTTTTAACACAGGCTGAGACCGTTAATTCGGGATCCGCGGAACCTGATCGGGCTAATACCCGCGAAGGGAACAAGAGTCATTCGACCTTTAGATAGCTTCATTGTGTCTATTTTTTACACTCTTATCTGTCGATACTCCCTGCGACCTCCAGACAAGCATTTTTCTCAATATTCACCCGACAAGCCTTGTGCTTGATTGATATTTATTAGGAAATGCTATGTCCAAAAATCAAACTATCTCTATTAAAGATGTTTCGCCCACTGCGAATAAACAGCGCCCACGTAAAGAACAACGCGATGCAGCGCAATCCTTTATTAGCACTATTCAAGGTATTAATTTTCCCAATTCAAAACGTATTTATATCACTGGTACTCGTTCAGATATTCAAGTGCCAATGCGTGAGATCCAACTTGATAAGACCCTGATCGGTGGCTCAAAAGAAGATCCTATTTTTGAAGAGAATGAACCTATTCCAGTCTATGACACTTCAGGGCCTTATGGTGATCCAACTTCTCAACTTGACGTTAATCTTGGCTTAAAAAAAATTCGCCAACCATGGATTGATGCGCGTAATGATACCGAACCTCTTTCACACTTAAGTTCTGATTTCACTCAACAACGCCTTACTGATGCAGGATTAGAACATCTACGCTTTCCGTTAAAACCCAGCCCTAGAAAAGCGCTAAATAATAAGAGAGTGACGCAATTACATTACGCTCGCAAAGGTATTATTACGCCAGAAATGGAATTTATTGCCATTCGAGAAAATATGGGGCGAGAACGTATTCGTAGCGAAGTATTACGCCAACAACATGCCGGATTTAGCTTTGGTGCACATTTACCTGACAATATTACGCCTGAGTTTGTACGCCAAGAAGTTGCTGCTGGTCGTGCCATTATTCCTGCCAATATCAATCACCCAGAATCTGAGCCGATGATTATTGGCCGTAATTTCTTAGTTAAGGTGAATGCTAATATCGGCAACTCTTCGGTTACCTCATCTATCGAAGAAGAAGTAGAAAAACTGATTTGGTCAACACGTTGGGGGGCCGATACCGTGATGGATCTGTCAACTGGACGTTATATCCACGAAACACGTGAATGGATCATCCGTAATAGCCCAGTCCCTATTGGTACTGTTCCTATTTATCAAGCTCTCGAAAAAGTTAACGGTATTGCAGAAGATCTCACTTGGGAAATGTTCCGTGATACTTTATTAGAACAAGCGGAACAAGGGGTGGATTATTTCACTATCCATGCAGGTGTCCTATTACGCTATGTTCCTATGACCGCAAAACGTTTAACGGGCATTGTCTCTCGTGGTGGATCAATTATGGCGAAGTGGTGTTTATCACACCATAAAGAGAATTTCCTCTATACCCACTTCCGGGAGATTTGCGAAATCTGCACCGCTTATGATGTTTCATTATCATTAGGTGATGGTCTAAGACCTGGCTCTATCCAAGATGCTAACGATGAAGCACAGTTCGCTGAATTACATACCTTGGGTGAATTAACAAAGATTGCTTGGGAATATGATGTACAAGTCATGATTGAAGGCCCAGGTCATGTACCAATGCAGATGATACGTCGCAATATGACGGAAGAACTAGAGCATTGTCATGAAGCCCCCTTCTATACATTAGGCCCTCTAACAACTGATATAGCACCGGGCTACGATCATTTTACTTCCGGTATTGGCGCTGCAATGATTGGCTGGTTTGGCTGTGCCATGCTCTGTTATGTCACTCCGAAAGAGCATCTCGGACTCCCCAATAAAGAAGATGTGAAACAAGGTCTTATTACTTATAAAATCGCCGCCCATGCAGCTGATCTTGCCAAAGGACATCCCGGCGCGCAAATTCGTGATAACGCCATGTCTAAAGCCCGTTTTGAGTTTCGATGGGAAGATCAATTTAATCTAGCACTTGATCCTGAAACTGCCCGTCAATATCACGATGAAACCTTACCTCAAGCATCGGGGAAAGTCGCTCACTTCTGCTCTATGTGTGGACCTAAATTCTGCTCAATGAAGATAACACAAGAAGTGCGTGATTATGCAGCAGGTATGGAGCAGATGTCACAAGCCTTTAAAGCCCATGGTAGCGAACTATACCACAGTGCAGAAATAGCCAGTTCCGAGGTAGCTGATAATGAACAGATCCTCTAATTCGGCTTTTGCCCCAACCGAAAAAAAGTTGGGGCTTTACCCTGTTGTCGATTCTATTGAATGGATTGAGCGCCTGTTGAAAATAGGTGTAACAACGATCCAATTACGCATCAAAGATAAACAGCCCAAAGATGTTGAACAAGATATAATCACTGCAATCAAATTAGGTCGTGAGTATAACGCAAGATTATTTATCAATGATTATTGGCAACTCGCCATTAAACATCACGCTTATGGTGTTCATCTTGGACAAGAAGATCTCGACATTGCCGATCTTGATGCTATTAAACAGTCAGGTTTATGCCTTGGTATTTCCACCCATAATGACACTGAACTACAAAGAGCAAAAAGGTTACTTCCCTCTTATATTGCTTTAGGGCATATATTTCCAACGACGACGAAAGATATGCCATCAAAGCCACAAGGTTTAAGAGCACTCAAACATCAAGTAGAACAAACTCATGATTTTCCAACCGTTGCTATTGGCGGGATCTCTCTAGAAAAAGTCTCTGATGTCGTAGCAACTGGCGTTGGTGGAGTTGCTTTAGTGAGTGCAATAACAAAGGCATCAGACTGGCAACAGGTAACACTTAAATTATTAGAATTAGTAGAGGGAAAACCATCATGCTAAATGATAATGATTTTATGCGTTATAGCCGACAAGTGATGTTAGAAGATATAGGATTAAAAGGGCAAACCAAAATACAGCAAGCCAGAGTATTAATTATTGGCTTAGGTGGGTTAGGCTCTCCAGCATCACTTTATCTAGCAGGTGCAGGAGTGGGTGAACTTATTTTAGTCGATGATGATAATTTGCATGTGTCGAATTTACAGCGTCAAATTCTCTATCGCACTCAAGATATCCCGGATGCAAAATCAGACATCGCCAAACAGGCTCTACTTGCCTTAAATCCTGACATTAAAATCACCACCTATAAACAACGTGTTAATGATGATTCTCTCTCTACGTTGCTTCAAAACATCGATTTAGTTTTAGATTGCACTGATAACATGAGCACTCGCCAAGCAATCAATCGTATCTGTGTTAAACAACAAATACCGCTTATTAGTGGCAGTGCCGTTGGATTTAGTGGTCAGTTGATCGTGTTTGAGCCCCCTTTTATTCATGGTTGTTACCACTGTCTCTATCCTGATAACAAAGAGCCACAACGCAATTGCCAAACAGCTGGAATTCTAGGCCCCGTTGTAGGGGTCATTGGTACTCTGCAGGCACTTGAAGCAATTAAGTTACTTGCAGGTTTACCAAGTACGTTAAGTGGAAAACTACGTCTGTTCGATGGTAGAAAACAAAATTGGAGCACCTTGCGCTTAACACCATCAAAAAACTGTCCTGTTTGTCGAGGGTTAGCATGAATATTACCGTAAATGACGAACGTTATTCTCTGGATATGCCTGTCACGATAAGCCAGCTCCTTATTGAGTTAAAACAACCTTCTATGGGGGTGGCACTCGCTATCAATGACATCATTATTCCGCGTGAAAACTGGAATACACAAATGATCAATGAGGGTGACACAATTCTTCTCTTTCAAGCAATTGCGGGAGGCTGATATGTTGAAAATTGCTGATACTACATTCACATCAAGGTTATTTACTGGTACAGGTAAATTTGCGACACCAACACTCATGGCTGAAGCCATTAAAGCCTCTGGTAGCCAATTAGTGACAATGGCAATGAAGCGTGTTGATTTAAAAAATGGCAATGATGATCTAATCGCCCCTCTTAAATCATTAGGGGTAAAATTATTACCTAATACTTCTGGTGCAAAAACAGCACAAGAAGCCGTTTTTGCTGCACGATTAGCAAAAGAGGCCTTTGATACCCATTGGATCAAATTAGAAATTCATCCTGATACCAAATACCTACTTCCTGATCCAATAGAAACACTTAAAGCGGCTGAACTTCTCGTTAAAGAAGGTTTTGTGGTTTTACCTTATTGCAGTGCTGATCCGGTATTATGCCGTCGTTTAGAAGAGGTAGGATGCGCAGCTGTAATGCCGTTAGGTTCACCTATTGGTTCCAATCAGGGTTTACAAACTCGCGATTTTTTGCGGATTATTATTGAGCAAACCTCAATACCCGTTGTTGTTGACGCAGGTATTGGCGCACCAAGCCATGCTCTTGAAGCTTTAGAATTGGGTGCGGATGCTGTACTCGTCAATACCGCCATAGCCGTAGCTAAAAATCCAGTTTTAATGGCTCAAGCTTTTAAAGCTGCAATTGATGCTGGAGAGCTTGCTCGACAATCTGGACTGGCTGTACCGACTTCAATAACACATATGCAAGCACAAGCCTCTAGCCCATTAACCCAATATTTAGAGGCTTTCTAATGAAAACATTTTCTGATTATTGGCAACAATTAGATTGGGATGACATCACGTTAAGACTGAATAGTAAAACTTGTGAAGATGTTGAAACTGCTTTATCTCATCATACTTTAACGCTTGATGATTTTATGGCGCTGATCTCCCCTGCTGGCCGACATTATTTAGAGCCAATGGCACAACGTGCTCAGCAACTAACTCGACAACGTTTTGGTAATGTTGTCGGTTTATATGTTCCACTGTACCTCTCTAATTTATGTGCTAATGATTGTACTTATTGTGGCTTTTCAATGAGTAATGCCATCAAGCGCAAAACATTAAATGAAAACGAAATCCTTGCTGAATGTCATAGCATTCGGCAATTAGGTTTTGATAGCCTGCTACTCGTTACAGGAGAGCATCAAAGAAAAGTTGGTATGGATTATTTCCGTCAATATATACCGCTTATTCGCCAGCAGTTCAGTTTATTAATGATGGAAGTACAACCTCTGGCGACAAATGAGTATGCTGAATTAAAAACGCTCGGTATTGATGGTGTAATGGTTTATCAAGAAACTTATCATGAACCCACTTATCAGTTGCATCATCTAAGAGGAAAAAAACAAGATTTTCATTGGCGGTTACAAACCCCTGATAGATTAGGGCAAGCCGGCATTGATAAAATTGGTTTAGGTGCACTAATTGGTTTATCTGACAGATGGCGTACCGATTGTTATATGGTGGCTGAGCATCTGCTATTTTTACAAAAACGTTACTGGAAAAGTCGTTACTCTATCTCCTTTCCTCGTCTACGCCCATGTGCTGGTGGGCTTAATCCTGCATCGGTAATGAGTGAAGCAGAATTAGTTCAGTTGATTTGTGCTTTTCGTATTTTAGCCCCCGATGTTGAGCTTTCCCTTTCAACACGTGAATCGCCTTACTTTCGCGATAATACAGTACCTTTAGCCATCAATAATATCAGCGCTGGCTCTAAAACTCAGCCCGGTGGTTATTCTGATAGCCATGAGGAGTTAGAGCAATTTTCACCTAATGATAATCGTCATGTCAGTGATGTAATTAATGCCCTCAAAACACGAGGATTACAGCCTGTATGGAAAGATTGGGATAACTATTTAGGTCGTTAATAGAGATAAAATAATACCGCGTTTTAATTTATTTTTTTAATAAATATAATCGCGGTTTTATTACATAACACATAGTAATAAATAATTAAAAATAATATCAATACGTTAGATATAACAATAAATTTTTCTTAAAAAGATTAAGTTAACTAACTATTTCATTAAGTTAAAATCAATATTTTAAGTTCTTGTATACTTAAACCAGTTATTCGTTCAATAAATTCTAACTCAACGTTTTCTTTTAATAAGTTTTTTGCTAATTGTATTTGTACTATCTTTTTACCTATTTCTATACCTTCATTTTTACCTATTTCTATACCTTCATTTTTACCTATCTCTATTCCCTCCATTTTTCCTAATTTAAATCCTTTATTTTCTAACCGCCATGCAATATTCATAATCGTCTCTCTATGGTTATCTACTTGTTCAGCTATCTTATTTATGATGGATTCAAAATCCGCCGCGTCCATAATTGAGAATAAATATTGTACAACAGCGATAGTGTCTTCATCACTGCAGTTTTTCTGATTTATCGCTTTTGAGAGAAGCATCGCTAACTTATCAAGATCATCGCAACTGTTCACATGTTTCATTGCAATTTCCATTACAGCGGCTTTTCTATGTGTTAATAAAATTTCATCATCAATTGAATTCAAATCAATTAATGCAAAATTATTAAGATAGAGTTGATTTGCCAATGTAGAAAGCGGAAAACAATCTAACCAATTGACAGAAAAAGGATAAGGCTTGCGTTTGCCATGATAAAACAAGATAGGAACAACCAATGGCAAAGATGTGTAACCTTGCTGTAGATGCTGATTCATCGTGCAAAACGCATAGTGCATCATACGCCAAGCGATCATTTTATCTGGTCGAGATTGGTGCTCAATTAAGAAATAAATTGAGATATTCCCCGTTTTGGTTTTCACTGAGTAGAGAATATCTGACATACGAGAACGTAATTTAATATCGATAAAAGAGGAATTTTGTAGCTTTAAAGTTGAAAAATCACAATAGCTTTTTAATTCATCTGATAAATGGATAAAAAAGAAATCCTTAGCATTACTGATATTCATCATGAAGCGTTTGAATGCAGCATCATGAGAAGAAATTAAAATAGGTTTATTCATCGCTGACTCCGTGCTAAATGTGGATCGCCAGCTTACAGAAAAAAATGACCTTTTACTTAGTAAAAAATTATCATAAATATCTGAAAAATATAAACTTAATTATTTAACTTACCTATACAAGTATAAAAAGAGCAAAAAAATACCCTCGATAACTATCGAGGGTATTTATATTTAAAACTAATGCAGTATCAATTAGTTATTTGATGAACCGCCGAAACCTGCATTCAGCAATTCTGCTAAGTTAGCAGAAGCTTCATCTGCACTGATTGTTGCTTCAGTTTCATCCGTTGGCAGTTGTTGTTGACGACGTTGGATACGATCCTGATGGTACGCAAAACCAGTACCTGCAGGGATCAGACGACCCACAATAACGTTTTCTTTTAAACCGCGTAATTCGTCACGTTTACCTGCAACAGCAGCTTCAGTCAGTACGCGTGTTGTTTCTTGGAACGATGCCGCAGAGATGAAAGACTCAGTAGCCAGTGATGCTTTCGTAATACCTAATAGGTCACGAGAGTATGTTGCTGGTACTTTACCTTCTTCTTCTAAAATACGGTTCGAAACTTTAACACGAGCGTATTCAACTTGTTCACCTTCAAGGAATTCAGAGCTACCGGCATTTTCGATAGTCACTTTACGTAGCATCTGACGAACGATAACTTCAATGTGTTTATCGTTAATCTTAACCCCTTGTAAACGGTAAACTTCCTGTACTTCATTAGTGATATAGCGAGTAACCGCATGAACACCACGTAAGCGCAGAATGTCATGTGGTGATTCTGGACCATCGGAGATAACATCACCGCGTTCCACAACCTCACCTTCAAATACGTTAAGTTGACGCCATTTAGGGATCATCTCTTCGTATGCATCGCTACCATCTAATGGAGAAATAACTAAGCGACGTTTACCTTTCGTTTCTTTACCGAAAGAAACAATACCGCTGATTTCAGCAAGGATTGCAGGCTCTTTCGGACGACGAGCTTCAAACAAGTCAGCAACGCGTGGTAGACCACCGGTAATATCTTTAGTACCACCAGATTCTTGAGGAATACGTGCTAACGTATCACCCGCATTAATAGCAACGCCATCATCTAATTGAACGATAGCTTTACCTGGTAGGAAGTACTGTGCCGGCATATCTGTATTCGGGATTAATACATCATTACCTTGTGCATCGGTGATGCGCAATGCTGGACGTAAATCTTTACCGCTACCAGTACGCTCTGCAGTATCCAGAACAACCAGTGAAGAAAGACCGGTTAATTCATCCGTTTGACGAGTAATGGTTTGACCATCAACCATGTCAGCAAAACGGATAATACCAGAAACTTCACTCACCACAGGCATGGTATGTGGATCCCAGTTAGCAACTGTTTCGCCACCGTTTACAGCTTCGCCATCACCTTTCGATAATTGAGCACCATAAGGTACTTTATAGCTTTCTTTCGTACGACCGAATTCGTCAATCAGACGTAATTCTGTATTACGAGAAGTAATCACTAACTTACCAGCAGTGTTGGTGATAAATTTCGCATTGATCAATTTCAGTGTACCTTTATTACGTACCTGAATGCTTGATTCTGCTGCCGCACGGGATGCCGCACCACCGATGTGGAACGTACGCATCGTTAACTGTGTACCAGGCTCACCGATTGACTGTGCTGCGATAACACCGATAGCTTCACCTTTGTTGATGATATGACCACGAGCAAGGTCACGACCATAACATTTAGCACATACACCAAAGTCTGTGTCACAGGTTACAACTGAACGAACTTTAACGCTGTCTACTGAGTTTTCTTCTAACAGATCACACAGTTTTTCGTTTAACAGCGTATTACGTGGAACAAGGATATCTGCAGTACCTGGTTTCAGGATATCTTCTGCCGTTACCCGTCCTAATACACGCTCACGCAGTGGCTCTTTAACATCTCCACCTTCAATGACCGGAGTCATCATTACACCTTCGGTTGTACCACAGTCGCTTTCTGTTACGACAAGGTCTTGTGCAACGTCAACTAAACGACGAGTCAAGTAACCGGAGTTTGCTGTTTTCAGTGCGGTATCCGCCAAACCTTTACGAGCACCGTGGGTTGAGATGAAGTACTGGAGTACGTTCAGACCTTCACGGAAGTTCGCAGTGATTGGGGTTTCGATAATGGAGCCATCTGGCTTAGCCATCAGACCACGCATACCCGCTAACTGACGGATCTGAGCTGCAGAACCACGAGCACCGGAGTCAGCCATCATAAAGATGCTGTTGAAGGAAACTTGTTGTTCTTCTTCACCATCACGGTTGATCACAGTTTCTGTAGACAGATTTTCCATCATCGCTTTAGCTACGCGTTCATTCGCAGCAGCCCAAATATCGATGACTTTGTTGTAACGTTCACCCGCTGTTACCAGACCGGATTGGAACTGTTCCTGAATTTCTGCAACTTCTGCTTCTGCCTCGGCAATGATCTCTGCTTTTTTCGCAGGGATAACCATGTCATCAATACCTACTGAAGCACCAGAACGTGCTGCGTAAGCAAAACCGGTATACATGATTTGGTCAGCAAAAATAACTGTTGGCTTTAAGCCCATTACGCGGTAGCAGGTATTCAGCATTTTAGAAATAGCTTTTTTACCTAATGGTTGGTTAACCAGTGCGTAAGGTAGGCCTTTTGGTACAATCATCCATAAAATAGCACGACCAACTGTAGTGTCTTTTAAGCTAGTTTCAGTGGTGATATTACCTTCGCCATCTTTGATCTCTTCAGTGATACGTACTTTAACACGCGCGTGTAAAGAGGCTAAACCTGCGCGATAAACGCGTTCAGCTTCTTTTGGACCACTTAACACCATGCCTTCACCTTTGGCATTGATGCAATCACGAGTCATGTAGTAAAGACCTAATACCACGTCCTGTGAAGGAACGATAATTGGGTCACCACTTGCTGGAGACAGAATATTGTTAGTTGACATCATCAACGCGCGAGCTTCTAACTGCGCTTCTAATGTCAATGGAACGTGAACCGCCATTTGGTCACCATCGAAGTCGGCGTTATATGCCGCACAAACGAGTGGGTGTAACTGAATAGCTTTACCTTCAATCAGGATTGGTTCAAACGCCTGTATACCTAAACGGTGAAGTGTCGGTGCACGGTTTAGCATAACTGGGTGTTCACGGATAACTTCATCTAAGATATCCCAAACTACCGCTTCTTCACGCTCAACCATTTTTTTAGCGGCTTTAATTGTTGTCGCTAAACCACGGGTTTCCAGTTTTCCGTAAATAAATGGTTTGAATAATTCAAGTGCCATTTTTTTCGGCAGACCACACTGATGCAGACGCAGGTATGGACCAACGGTGATTACAGAACGACCAGAATAGTCAACACGTTTACCTAACAGGTTTTGACGGAAACGACCTTGTTTACCTTTGATCATATCAGCCAAAGATTTCAGAGGACGTTTGTTAGAGCCTGTAATTGCACGACCGCGACGACCGTTATCTAATAACGCATCAACAGACTCTTGTAACATACGTTTTTCGTTACGTACGATAATGTCTGGAGCTGCTAAATCTAGCAGGCGTTTTAAACGGTTATTACGGTTGATAACGCGACGATATAAATCGTTCAAGTCAGAAGTCGCAAAACGACCACCATCAAGTGGAACCAGTGGACGTAAGTCTGGTGGTAACACTGGCAGTACAGTTAAGATCATCCACTCAGGTTTATTGCCTGATTGCATGAATGCTTCAAGTAACTTGATACGTTTAGTCAGTTTCTTACGTTTAGTTTCAGAGTTAGTCTCATTTAACTCTTCACGCAGCGTTTCACACTCTTGTTCCAGATCCATGCTCTGTAACAAGTTCTGAACAGCTTCAGCACCCATCTTCGCATCAAATTCATCACCGAATTCTTCTAATGCATCGAGGTATTGCTCTTCTGTTAAGATTTGGCCACGTTCAAGGCTGGTCATACCGCCTTCAACAACAACATAAGATTCAAAATACAGTACACGTTCAATATCGCGCAGTGGCATATCCAACAGCAGACCGATACGGGACGGCAGTGATTTCAAGAACCAGATGTGCGCCACTGGAGAAGCTAATTCGATGTGACCCATACGTTCACGACGAACTTTAGTTTGTGTGACTTCAACGCCACACTTCTCACAGATAACACCACGGTGTTTTAAACGTTTGTATTTACCACACAAACATTCGTAATCTTTTACTGGTCCGAAAATACGGGCACAGAAAAGGCCGTCACGTTCTGGTTTGAACGTACGGTAGTTAATTGTTTCTGGCTTTTTAACTTCACCAAATGACCATGAACGGATCATATCAGGTGATGCCAGAGCAATTTTGATCGCATCAAACTCTTCGGTCTTGGTTTGCGCTTTCAGAAACTTTAATAAGTCTTTCACGAAATGGCTCCTGTCGGAGTTAGACCTGCCAGGCAAATGACCCCTGTCATTCACCCCTTTAAACCAGTGTAGTCACTGTTTAGCAGACTGCCATATTTAGCAGTCTGCTTTCATGGAATACGTTATTCGTCTTCCAATTCGATGTTGATACCCAGTGAACGGATCTCTTTCAACAATACGTTGAACGACTCAGGCATACCTGGTTCCATCTGATGGTTACCATCAACAATGTTTTTGTACATTTTGGTACGACCGTTAACGTCATCCGACTTAACAGTAAGCATTTCTTGTAGCGTGTAAGCCGCACCGTATGCTTCCAGTGCCCATACTTCCATCTCCCCGAAACGCTGTCCACCAAACTGTGCTTTACCACCAAGAGGTTGCTGAGTAACTAAGCTGTACGAACCGGTAGAACGGGCGTGCATCTTGTCATCAACTAAGTGGTTCAGTTTCAGCATGTACATGTAACCTACAGTTACTGGACGTTCGAATTGTTCACCTGTACGACCATCGAAAAGTGTAATCTGACCAGAAGTTGGAAGATCTGCTAATTTCAGCATCTCTTTAATTTCCATCTCTTCTGCACCATCGAACACAGGTGTTGCAGTTGGCATACCTTTTTTCAGGTTTTCAGCCAAACGTAACACTTCTTCATCACTGAAGGTGTCCAAATCAACTTTCTGACGAGGTGCCATACCCAGATCATAAGCTTTCTGGATAAATTCACGTAACTTAGCCACTTCTTGTTGCTGTTTCAGCATCGCATTGATTTTATCACCGATACCTTTAGCAGCCATACCCAAGTGAGTTTCAAGGATCTGACCAATGTTCATACGTGATGGTACACCCAGTGGGTTAAGTACGAGGTCAACAGGATTACCGTTTTCATCGTATGGCATGTCTTCAATTGGGTTAATCTTAGAGATAACACCCTTGTTACCATGACGACCCGCCATCTTATCACCAGGTTGGATCTGACGTTTAACAGCCAGATAAACCTTAACAATCTTCAATACACCCGGTGCTAAATCATCACCTTGAGTGATCTTACGACGCTTAGCTTCCAGCTTCTTCGCGAATTCAGCTTTCAGTTCATCATACTGTTCAGCTAATTGTTCTAACTGGTTTTGCTTCTCTTCATCAGCAAGACCCAGTTCTAACCAACGTTCACGAGGTAGTTTATCTAATTTGTCAGCTTCAATACCGCCGGCAATCAGAACGCCACGAATACGTGCAAAAAGACCCGCTTCAAAGATACGTAACTCTTCTGTTAAGTCTTTTTTAACTTCACGTAATTGCGATTCTTCGATTTCTAATGCACGTTTGTCTTTTTCTACGCCATCACGGGTGAAGACTTGTACATCAATAACTGTACCAGATACACCGTTAGGAACACGCAGAGAAGAATCTTTAACATCAGATGCTTTTTCACCGAAGATAGCACGTAGCAGTTTCTCTTCTGGAGTCAGTTGAGTTTCACCTTTCGGTGTTACTTTACCTACCAGAATATCACCGCCTTTCACTTCAGCACCGATATAAACGATACCTGATTCATCCAGTTTAGATAACGCAGCTTCACCAACATTAGGAATATCTGCAGTGATCTCTTCAGGCCCTAACTTAGTATCACGAGACACACAAGCAAGTTCTTGAATATGGATAGTTGTGAAACGGTCTTCTTGAACAACACGCTCAGATACAAGGATGGAGTCCTCGTAGTTATAACCATTCCATGGCATAAATGCCACGCGCATGTTTTGACCTAATGCAAGTTCACCAAGGTCTGTTGATGGACCATCGGCAAGTACATCACCACGTTCAACAGGTTCACCTAAAGAAACACAAGGTGTTTGGTTAATACATGTGTTTTGGTTAGAGCGGGTATATTTAGTTAAGCTGTAAATATCAATGCCTGCTTCACCAGCATAAGTCTCATCTTCGTTTACTTTGATAACGATACGAGAAGCATCAACATACTGAACAGTACCACCACGTTTTGCTACCGCAGTAACACCGGAGTCAACCGCTACAGCACGTTCCATACCTGTACCTACCAGTGGTTTATCACCACGAAGTGTAGGAACAGCCTGACGTTGCATGTTCGCACCCATCAATGCACGGTTGGCGTCATCGTGTTCAAGGAATGGGATCAGTGAAGCACCGACAGAAACAACCTGTTGAGTTGAAACGTCCATGTACTGAACTTGATCACGACTAAATAAACTTGACTCACCTTTATGACGGCAAGTTACTAATTCTTCTACGAAGTGGCCATCATCATCTAATACGGAGTTAGCCTGAGCAATGATGAAGTTACCTTCTTCAATTGCAGACAGATAGTGGATTTCATCTGTTACAGCGTTGTTTTCTACAACACGGTAAGGCGTTTCTAAGAATCCGTACTCGTTAGTCTGTGCATAAACAGATAATGAGTTAATCAGACCGATATTTGGACCTTCAGGTGTTTCGATTGGACACACACGACCATAGTGAGTTGGGTGTACGTCTCGAACTTCGAAGCCTGCACGTTCACGAGTCAGACCACCAGGGCCTAATGCAGAAATACGACGTTTATGGGTAATTTCTGACAGCGGGTTGTTCTGATCCATAAACTGCGATAACTGGCTAGAGCCAAAGAACTCTTTAACTGCAGCAGAAATCGGTTTTGCGTTGATCATATCTTGTGGCATTAATGCATCAAGATCACCTAAAGATAGACGCTCTTTAACTGCACGTTCAACACGCACCAGACCAACACGGAATTGGTTTTCAGCCATTTCGCCAACAGAACGAATACGACGGTTACCTAAGTGGTCGATATCGTCCACTTCACCTTTACCATTACGGATATCAATCAGTTTTTTCATCACTTCAATGATATCTTCTTGGCTTAAGATGCCAGAACCTTCAACTTCTTCGCGACCTAAAGAGCGGTTGAATTTCATGCGACCAACCGCAGAGAGATCATAACGATCTTCTGAGAAGAATAAGTTCTCAAATAAGTTTTCTGCCGCTTCGCGAGTTGGTGGTTCACCAGGACGCATCATGCGATAGATTTCAACTAATGCGCTTAAACGATCGTTGGTAGGATCGACGCGAATAGTTTCTGAAATATAAGCACCATGATCTAAATCGTTGGTAAACAGTGTTTCGATGGTTTTATGACCAGCTTGACTTAAGCGAGCTAACACATCTAAAGAGATTTCCATGTTAGCAGCACAAATCAATTCACCTGTCGCTTCATCAATATAGTCACGAGCCACTACTTTACCTGCGATGTATTCAACAGGTACTTCGATGCGCTCAATTTGTTCTTTTTCTAACTGACGAATATGACGAGCAGTAATACGGCGACCTTTTTCGACATAAACTTTGCCGTTTGCTTCAATATCAAATGAAGCTGTTTCACCACGCAGACGCTCAGGAACTAACGTCATCATCAGTTTATTATTACTGATTTCAAACGTTGTTTTCTCGAAGAACAGATTTAAGATGTCTTCGGTGCTGTAGTTCATTGCGCGTAAAATGATAGTCGCTGGTAATTTACGACGACGGTCAATACGGACAAAAAGATTATCTTTAGGGTCGAATTCGAAGTCTAACCATGAACCACGATAAGGAATAATACGTGCGTTATACAGTACTTTACCTGAAGAGTGCGTTTTACCTTTATCGCTATCAAAGAACACACCAGGGCTACGATGTAACTGGGAAACAATAACACGCTCAGTACCATTGATAACAAAAGTACCATTATCGGTCATTAATGGGATTTCACCCATATAGACTTCTTGTTCTTTGATGTCTTTAACGGTGCCTTCTGGGGCTTCACGTTCATAAATGACCAGACGCAGTTTTACACGTAATGGTGCAGAATAAGTTACACCACGGATCTGACATTCTTTAACATCAAAAACAGGCTCGCCAAGGCGGTAGCTGACATATTGCAGTTCAGCATTGCCGCTGTAGCTTTGGATTGGAAATACGGAACGGAAAGCCGCTTCCAGCCCATTTTGACCATCAGGATCTTGCTCGATAAACTTCTGGAACGAGTCAAGTTGGATAGAAAGGAGATAGGGAACATCCAGAACTTGTGGACGTTTACCAAAATCCTTACGAATACGTTTTTTCTCGGTATAGGAGTAAACCATAGGGTTCCTCAGCTCGCTGAAAAGTGACCCACTCTGCCTGCCCTTGTTATTAAGGGTGACACGACATTCATCTAACACTGTTTTTTTGTAGGTAGGAAAATAAAATTTTCCATAATACTTATTGCTATTACTCTTAAATCATTTCATTGCATTGCGCACACTACCGAGCTTTTGGAAAAACGTGGATCGTAGTGGCTAACACAGTATATTAAGTCGTCAATAGCAAAAAATATTGAGGTAAAGAGGAAGCCAAAAAAGTGTGAAAAAGCTACTCTTACCTTACAGCGCAAAAAGGCTGGTGACCAAAAAATCACCAGCCATCAGCCGTTAGGCTGCTCTCTGGGAAGTTAAATTACTTAACTTCAACCTCAGCACCTGCTTCTTCCAGAGCTTTCTTCAGAGCTTCAGCATCATCTTTGCTTACGCCTTCTTTCAGAGCTGCTGGAGCAGATTCTACTAAGTCTTTAGCTTCTTTCAGACCAAGACCGGTAGCGCCACGTACTGCTTTGATTACTGCTACTTTGTTACCGCCGATACCTTTCAGGATAACGTCGAATTCAGTTTTTTCTTCAGCAGCTTCTGCTGGACCCGCAGCAACAGCAACAGCTGCAGCAGCAGATACACCGAATTTTTCTTCCATCATAGTGATCAGTTCAACAACGTCCATTACAGACATTTCAGCAACTGCATTTAAGATATCGTCTTTAGAGATAGACATAACAATTGTTCCTAAAATTCAGAAAAAGTTTATACGTAGTAAAGCAACGAAGGAAATTGGCTATTAAGCAGCTTCTTTCTGATCGCGCAGTGCAGCCAGAGTACGAACCAGTTTGCCGGCAGCGGCTTCTTTCATGGTTGACATCAGGCGTGCGATTGCTTCTTCGTAAGTTGGTAGTGTAGCCAGGCGATCAATGTTTGAACCTGGGATAAACTCACCTTCAAAGGCAGCCGCTTTAATCTCGAATGCTGGGTTCGCTTTCGCGAAATCTTTGAACAGACGAGCTGCAGCGCCCGGGTGTTCAGAAGAGAAAGCAATCAAGGTAGGACCAACAAATGCGTCTTTCAGCACTTCATAAGAAGTACCTTCAACAGCGCGACGTAGCAATGTGTTACGTACTACACGTACAGTAACACCAGCTTCACGACATGCTTTACGCAGTTCAGTCATTTTATCTACAGTTACACCACGGGAATCCGCAACAACTGCAGACAGCGCGCCTTTGGCAACTTCGCTGACTTCAGCAACAATCGCTTGTTTGTCTTGAAGATTTAGTGCCATTAGCTTCTTGCTCCTGGATTAACCGAGTAAAAACTCGGGACTCACATCACTTATTGCCACAATGGAAATAAGCGCTAAAACACGGTGAGCAGAATCCAGAATATAAAATTCTTTTTGGCTCTCTCACCGTCTACGCAGGAAAATTAAGTAATTACTTACACCTGCGGTCTTGGACGGGGTCTGGATAGGCCAGACTCCAACCGAATTTGGGAATTTAGTTATGTTGACTCACATTCAAAATACAACATAGCTAAACTCAAGGCGTCAAATTCTATACAAATTTGACGCCAAGGTAAAGTCTTTTATGACTTTTAGTCTAATCGAGGATTAAACTGTCGCGCTTAAGCTTGCTTGATCAATAGCAACACCTGCACCCATAGTGGTAGACAGGCTTACTTTCTTGATATAAACGCCTTTAGCTGAAGATGGTTTTGCTTTTTTCAGCGCAACCAGCAGAGCTTCTAAGTTTTCTTTCAACTGAGCTTCGTTGAAATCAACTTTACCGATAGTGGTATGGATAATACCATTTTTGTCGTTACGGTAACGAACCTGACCAGCTTTAGCATTTTTAACAGCTTCAGCAACGTTAGGTGTTACAGTGCCCACTTTCGGGTTTGGCATTAAGCCACGTGGACCAAGGATTTGGCCTAATTGACCAACAACGCGCATTGCATCTGGAGATGCAATTACAACGTCAAAGTCCATTTCGCCAGCTTTAACTTTAGCAGCTAAGTCATCCATACCGACTAATTCTGCACCAGCTTCTTTAGCAGCTTCTGCATTTGCACCTTGTGCGAATACAGCAACGCGAACTGAACGACCAGTACCGTGTGGCAGAACAGTAGCACCACGAACGTTTTGGTCTGATTTACGAGCATCGATGCCGAGGTTAACAGCAACATCAACACTTTCAACAAATTTAGCTGTAGCTAACTCTTTCAATAAAGCAACTGCTTCATTGATTTCGTACTGTTTCACTACATCTACTTTTTCACGGATATTGCGCATGCGCTTGGTTAGTTTAGCCATCAGATTAGTCCTCCACTACCAGGCCCATGGAACGAGCAGTACCTTCAATTGAACGCATCATAGCTTCAACATCAGCACCAGTCAGATCCGCAGCTTTAGTTTCTGCAATTTCACGAACTTGAGCAGTAGTTACTTTACCTACTTTATCTTTGTTCGGTTTGCCAGAACCTGATTTCACGCCCGCTGCTTTCTTCAGCAGAATCGCTGCTGGAGGAGTTTTAGTAACGAAAGTGAAAGAACGGTCTGCGTAAACTGTAATAACAACAGGGATTGGTAAACCTTTTTCTACGCTTTCAGTTTTAGCGTTGAATGCTTTACAGAATTCCATGATGTTAACACCTTGTTGACCCAGAGCTGGACCAACTGGTGGACTTGGATTAGCCATACCTGCTGCAACTTGCAGTTTGATATAGGCTTGGACTTTCTTAGCCATTAATTAATTCCTCAATGTGGGTATATCGCCCGGCTAGGGCTCCCCGATTTACTTTGCTTTGTCTCATGACAAAACAACTCAAAACGAAAGGTGGAAAATTGTAGTGAACTTTTCCACCTTTTGCAAGAAAGGCGAGTAAAAAGGTTTAACCTTTTTCAACCTGACTAAAGTCTAATTCCACTGGGGTCGCACGACCAAAGATAGAAACAGACACTTTCAGGCGACTTTTCTCGTAATCAACTTCTTCAACAACACCGTTAAAGTCAGCAAATGGACCATCACTAACACGAACCATTTCACCTGGTTCAAACAGTGTTTTAGGACGTGGTTTGTCACCAACTTGTTGTAGACGATTCATGATCGCATCAACTTCTTTATCACTAATTGGTGCAGGTCTGTCTGAAGTACCGCCAATAAAACCCATGACTCTTGGCACATTACGCACAAGATGCCAAGTTGCATCATTCATGACCATTTGGACAAGAACATAGCCTGGGAAAAATTTACGCTCACTTTTACGGCGCTGTCCGCTACGGATCTCAACAACTTCTTCTGTTGGAACCATAACTTCGCCAAATGAGTCTTCCATTTCGTTTAATTTGATATGTTCACGCAGAGACTGTGCTACACGGCCTTCGAAGCCTGAAAAGGCTTGAATAACATACCAGCGTTTTTTAGGAGAATCAGTCATGAACACCTCACAGGCCAGTAATAAATGAAACTAAACGAACCAGAATGCCATCCAGTCCCCAAAGAACCAATGACACAATAGCCGTCACCGCAGCAACGATTAATGTTGTCTGCAATGTTTCTTGACGCGTTGGCCATACTACCTTACGCATTTCAATTCGAGCTTCGCGAGCAAATGCTAGTGTTGCTTTACCTTGTGTTGTCCACAACGCAACTCCGCCCGCAGCCGCGAACAGAATAACAACCGCTAAAGCCCGCAACGCAAGGTTAAATTCACGATAAAGATAGTTGCCACCCACTGCTACTACCAGCAATAAGACGGTAATGATCCACTTAGCGATATCACCACCGCGTTTGCTATCTTGAGCTCCGCTATTCGCACTCATAAATTAACCTGTCCATATGATGTAAATAAATAGCCAGCTTGCCTCGCAAGAGCAAAACAAATCAGACTAACCATAAATAAACTATGATTGCATCTGACACAGCGTCATATCTCTATGACATTCGTATCTGCAAGATACTGGACTCAATTCGTTGTATCAGAGCCTATCTCACCAATAATTTCCAGAAAACTAGTGATGAGATAGGTTCTTTTTCAAACAACGCATAAAAAGGGCATCAATTGATGCCCTTCTTTAGGAAAATTACCGAGTAATTAACCTAATACTTTAGCAACAACACCCGCACCTACTGTACGGCCACCTTCACGGATTGCGAAGCGTAAACCTTCGTCCATTGCGATTGGGTGGATCAGTTCAACGATCATGTTCACGTTGTCGCCTGGCATTACCATTTCTACGCCTTCTGGTAATTCGATAGTACCAGTTACGTCAGTTGTACGGAAGTAGAACTGTGGACGGTAGCCTTTGAAGAATGGAGTGTGACGACCACCTTCATCTTTGCTCAGAATATAAACTTCTGATTCAAATTTGTTGTGTGGGTTGATTGAACCTGGTTTCGCCAGTACTTGTCCACGTTCGATTTCTTCACGTTTTGTACCACGCAGCAGAACACCTACGTTCTCACCTGCACGACCTTCGTCAAGTAATTTACGGAACATTTCAACGCCAGTACAAGTTGTTTTTGCGGTTTCTTTGATACCAACAATCTCAACTTCATCACCTACTTTGATGATACCACGCTCTACACGACCAGTAACTACTGTACCACGACCTGAGATTGAGAATACATCTTCGATTGGTAACAGGAATGGTTTGTCAATTGCACGCTCTGGCTCTGGGATATAAGTATCCAGTGCTTCTGCTAATTCAACAATTTTTGCTTCCCACTCTGCTTCGCCTTCCAGTGCTTTCAGCGCTGAACCACGGATTACTGGAGTGTCATCGCCTGGGAAATCGTATTGAGACAGAAGTTCACGAACTTCCATTTCAACTAATTCTAACAGCTCTTCATCATCTACCATGTCACATTTGTTCAGGAATACGATGATGTAAGGAACACCAACCTGACGACCTAACAGGATGTGCTCACGAGTTTGTGGCATTGGACCATCAGTTGCTGCTACTACCAGAATAGCTCCGTCCATTTGCGCAGCACCAGTGATCATGTTTTTAACATAGTCGGCGTGGCCTGGGCAGTCTACGTGTGCGTAGTGGCGAGTTGGAGTATCGTATTCTACGTGTGAAGTAGAGATGGTGATACCACGCGCTTTTTCTTCTGGCGCATTATCGATTTGGTCGAATGCACGAGCAGCACCACCGTAAGTTTTAGCTAAAACTGTAGTGATTGCAGCAGTCAGAGTTGTTTTACCGTGGTCAACGTGGCCGATAGTACCAACGTTAACGTGCGGTTTTGAACGTTCAAATTTTTCTTTAGACA
>NZ_CAWPAV010000106.1:0-21543 GCF_963885725.1 Proteus sp. G4380 | reverse complement strand
TTATAAAAATAGTATAATTTAAGTGGATTATGTCATTATGCCTACATTAACGAAGATAGCGTGGATAAAACCAGGGATGGCGACAAATCAACGTAAAATAGCGGATTATATTTTAGAACACCCTGAAAAAATCGTGACTTTATCATCACAGCAATTAGCCGAAATTATGGGAGTCAGCCAATCAGCAATAGTGAAATTTAGTCAAAAGATAGGATTTAAAGGATTTCCTTCTTTAAAGCTGGCTATCAGTGAAGATTTAGGGCGAAAAAATGCTAATTCAGAAAAAAACTCCAGCATATTACATAACCAAATAGACTCAGAGGATAGCCTGGTTGTTATTGCGCAGAAATTAGCACAAGAAAAAAATAATTCAATTCGGGATACCACACGTCAAATTAATTATCACCAGTTTGAACAAGTGATCCAACAGATTGATGACGCCTCTCGGGTACAAATTATAGGTATTGGTGGATCAGGTTTAGTTGCCAGAGATTTAAGTTATAAATTACAGAAAATAGGTATTACGACTTTAATTGAAACTGATCACCATGTACAAATTTCTGTTGCTCAGATGTTAAGCCCTCGGGATTTACAAATTGTGATCTCTTACAGTGGCAAAAGAAAAGATATGCTGGTCGCTGCATCTGTGGCTAAAAAACAAGGTGCTAAAATTATAGCGATCACAGGAGAAAAACATTCACCACTAGGTCTGATGGCCGATTATATATTAGAAACTATTGCTGATGAAGGTGAGTGGCGTAGTGCTGCTATTTCTTCTCGCACTGCACAAAACACCATTACCGATCTTATCTTTATGGCATTATTAAAGAAGCGTGATGAAAATGCGAAGGCTTTAGTATTAAGCTCTCAAGCACTAATTAATAGTCTGGATGATTAATTTATTTGAACTGATTCAAATTTTTAATATTTAAAAGTTAATATTTACACTTATTTCTAAAGTTATTCTCTTTGTAGCCGAAACGTTAGTTATTTAGCACGTGTTTTTTTATTGAGATATCTCATTTCAATGACGAGGAGAGTAACTAATGCGTAACAATCAACCGGTGACACAGCGAGAATATCCGGTAGCTGAAAACGCAACACTGATGTCAACAACCGATGTTAATGGCAATATTATTTATGCTAATGAGGATTTTGTTGAAGTCAGTGGTTTTTCAGCACAAGAGTTAATGGGGCAACCCCATAATATTGTCAGACATCCAGATATTCCTGCTGATGTATTTAGAGACATGTGGAAAACATTAAAACAGGGGGAGGTTTGGACGGGAATAGTTAAAAATAGGCGCAAAAATGGCGATCATTATTGGGTAAGGGCTAATGTCACCCCTATTATTCGTCAAGGTAAAATTCAAAGTTTTATGTCAGTGAGGACGGCGGCAAAAAAAGAAGAAGTAGAACAAGCCGCAGCACTGTATGCCGCTTTTAACCAAGGTAAATATCCCTCTCACACTTTTTCTAAGGGGGCATTCATTTATAAGGGCTGGAAAAGTTGGCGCTCATGGAAACAAACACTCGCACTAAAGCAGCGTGTACGCTTACTTCTCTTATTACCATTTCCTTTTATATTATTAAGTGTTTGGTTTGCTGGTTTAAATGGTTGGGGTTTATTCATTCATACCGCTATCTTACTTTCACTATTGATAGCCAATGAGCGAATTTTTTATTTTCAAGTAGTGAAGCCGATTATGATCCTTAATAAACATGCTAATCGGGTGGCTACAGGTGATGAACACAACGTTGATTATCTTGATCGTATTGATGAAATTGGTATGACTCAACGTTCTGTAAACCAATTAGGGCGGATGTTTCGTTGGCTTGTGAACGATGTCAGTCATCAAATCCATCAAGTTGCTTTTTCTTGTGATCAATTAGCAGCGGGGAATCGTGATCTCTATACGAGGACTGAACAAACTGCAAGTCATGTTGAGACTACTGCGTCAACCATGAATCAATTAACCACAGCGGTGAGTAATAATAGTGAAACGGCAGGGCAGGCTAATAATTTATCTAATATGACTTGCAAGGCAGCAATACAAGGCGGAACAGCAATGGATACTATTGTGCATACGATGGACGATATTGCGAAAAGTTCTGAGCGTATCAGTAATATTATTGGTGTCATTGACAGTATTGCATTTCAAACCAACATATTGGCATTAAACGCTTCGGTGGAAGCGGCCAGAGCAGGAGAGCAAGGACGCGGTTTTTCTGTGGTAGCCAGTGAGGTGCGTAATTTAGCGCAACGCAGTGCAGAGGCGGCAAAAGAGATCAAAGCATTGATTAATACATCAAGTAACAATATTAAGATTGGCTCAAAGCAAGTGAATGAGACGGTGGAAACAATGGAAAATATTGTGGTTCATGTAAAAAATGTCACGAGTCTTATTGGTGAAATCAGCCTTGCATCATCAGAACAAAGTGCAGGATTAAAAGAGCTTGGTCGAGCTGTAGAGCAGTTAGAATCAATAACACATGAAAATGCAGATTATGTCTCTAAAGCGTCATCAATTTCCGG
This sequence comes from Proteus sp. G4380, assembly GCF_963885725.1. Taxonomy (NCBI): domain Bacteria; kingdom Pseudomonadati; phylum Pseudomonadota; class Gammaproteobacteria; order Enterobacterales; family Morganellaceae; genus Proteus; species Proteus sp. G4380. The sequence continues at coordinate 19,007 of NZ_CAWPAV010000106.1, read as the reverse complement.
AGAAATGAAAGAACAAACGAATTATTTAGTAAAAGCCATTCATGTATTTCACTAAATAGTAAGAAAAGTCGAATAAAGAAATAGGTAAAGATCTTCCAGATAATATAAAACACCTCATTTTTATGAGGTGTTGATATACATATAAATAGATTAGCACTTGTTAAAAACTTGTCCAATCATCGTCTTCATCTTCTTTGAATGTCGATTGGTTATGGTTTTTTGGCTCTTTTATTCTTGAGTCTTGTTGATTTTCTTTTATGGGCGATAACCCAATATTGGCTGATTTCTCAACGGGTTTTGTTAATGTGCTCTTCTTCGAAAATAGACTTTCCGCTGTTTTAAATTGCTCAACAATTTGCTCAAGATCACCCGCCTCTTCGGTTAGTAAACTCGCTACAGCAGAAGATTGCTCCACCATTGCGGCATTTTGTTGTGTCGCTTTATCCATTTCAGTGACGGCTAAGGAGACTTGAGAAATGCCTCGCGTTTGTTCTTCTGATGCAGATAAAATTTCAGTCATTGAGCTTTCAACATGTTTAACTGATGTGAGGATCTCATCCATTGAAGTACTGACTTGTTCAACCAGTTGATTACCTTGTTTGACGCGGTTAATCGACGCATCAATAAGCTCTTTGATCTCTTTTGCCGCCTCTGCACTACGTTGCGCCAATTCTCTTACTTCTGTGGCAACAACAGAAAAACCACGTCCTTGCTCTCCTGCTCTGGCCGCTTCTACCGCAGCATTGAGTGATAATATATTGGTTTGAAAAGCAATGCTGTTGATAACCGTTGTGATCTCGCCAATCTTTTGAGAGCTTTGTGCAATATCGTTCATGGTTTTTACCATTCTATGGGTAACATCCCCCCCTTTACTGGCAATATTAGAGGTTTGATTGATAAGGTGTGATACTTCACGAGCACTTTCAGTATTATTTTTTACTGTGGCGGTTAGTTGCTCCATACTAGAAGCGGTTTCTTCTAAAGCACTCGCTTGCTCTTGAGTACGACTAGATAGATCATTATTACCAGCACTGAGCTCTTGTACACCATTATAAATATGATGACTTGTTCCGCGAATAGCATTGACTATCAGTGATAATTCAGACCGCATATACTGTATTCCATTAATAAGTTGGTCTATCTCATTATTACCTTTGGCTTTTATGGTGCTATTTTCAAGTAAATTCCCTTGTGAGATATCTGACATATAATCAATGACTTGTTTAATACGTAACACGATATGGTGGCGTATCCACAACATGACAAACACCGTAAATAAGATAAATACCGACATAAAAATAAACGCGAAGATCAACGCGCGTTGGTAATTACCCTGTGCGGCTTCTATCGCGTGGTTGACGACATTATCACTAAGATGATCCGTTGCCTCATAAAGTGATTGTGTGAACCGCTCATTCGTATTGTGAGCATAAAGCGATTGGAAACCGTAATAATCTCGTATTTCTAAACATGAAACGAGCTGGTCAAGATCGTAAATGACACGCTGAAATAGTTTTTTCATTTTCGCCACTTTTTCGCGATCAAAATCGGCATTTTCAGCGGAGGTAAAATATTGGGTAATAATGCTAGAGACTTCTTTTTTTCGTTGAGGGTAAGAGGAGAGGAAATCTGTAATTTTGCTTTCAGCAAGATCTGGGGTGAGATGAGCATCAAACATTACATTAAGCATATCTTCACGTAATTTATTTAATGCGGCATAACCATAATCCATGGTTTTTATCTGTTCAAAACCATCGGCTAACTGTGAAATTCGCTTATTAGTTAAATAAGCATCACGAATGCCTGTAGCACCAGAAAACAACTGAATGGCACAAAACAAGATCAAAATAAACATTAAGCCACTAGATATTTTTATTCGTTTAAGCATAGCCTTACCTATTTCATTAATTTGTAGGATAAAGAGCAAGGAACGACAAACATACATCAGTTAAATTTATTCGGCTTAATAATTGAAAACTTTACTTTTTTTATCTATTTTGTGACTGAAAACGACTTATTTTGCTTTTTTTCGCTTTAATTAACCGCTAATAACTAAAATTTTCTAATGATTGGTGTAAGGTGCTAGGGAAAAAAAATGATTTATTAGCAAGGCGAATTATTAGTAATTAAAAGTTTCTAATGATTGATGAGAAAGAAAAGTATCAGCAATCAAAGTGCTGTCTGACTTTTATAACCTATATAAAATGGGAAAATTTATAATTGATTTTAAGAAATACCTCCAATCTTATTTGATTGAAGGTATTAACGGTAGAGGTCTTTAATACAGATGTAACGTGTTATTTAAACTTTGTCGCAGGTTAATATTATTGTAGGTTATTTAGCTTAAAAACTTTCCCAATTGTCATCGGCTTCATGATGATGGGATTTTATTGTGGATGTCGTTGCTGTTTTTGTTATTTCCGGTTCAGCTGGCTTAGCCGAGAATGTTGGTGATCGTGGTGATGTAACCGCGACTTGTTCTACCTTGAAGGTATTTACAATCATATCTAACATTGAGGCTTGTTCACTTAGTGTTGCTGAAGCAGCTGTAGATTGTTCCACCATCGCGGCATTTTGTTGTGTCGCTTTATCCATTTCATTAACTGCAAGGCTAATCTGAGCAATGCCACGAGTTTGCTCTTCTGATGCTGCTAAAATCTCTTTCATCGAGCCTGATACATGGTTAACTGATGTGACGATCTCTCCCATAGATAAGCTGACTTGTTCAACAAGATCATTACCCTGTTTTACTCGTAAAATAGTTGATTCAATGAGTTCTTTTATCTCTTTTGCCGCCTCCGCACTACGTTGCGCCAAATTACGTACCTCACTGGCTACCACAGAAAAACCGCGTCCTTGCTCACCGGCTCTGGCTGCTTCTACTGCGGCATTGAGTGCTAATATATTGGTTTGAAAAGCGATATCATCAATCACTGCGGTGATCTCACCAATTTTTTGCGAACGATCGGCAATGTCTGTCATGGTCATCACCATCTTATTGCTATGCTCACCACCTTGAACGGCAATATCTGCTGTGCTCATGACTAACTGAGTGACTTCACGTGCGCTTTCGGTATTATTTCTGACTGTTGCGGTAAGCTGTTCCATACTGGAAGCCGTTTCTTCTAAAGCACTGGCTTGTTCTTCGGTACGACTTGATAAATCGTTATTACCTGCGGCAATTTCTTGAACACCACTATAAATCGTTGTACTACTGTTACGGATAGCGCTAACCATTTCTTTTAAGCGCGCTCGCATTTGTTGTAAACCCAACATAAGTTGGTCTATTTCATTGCGGCCTGTAATATCATGGTCAATGCGACTAATTAAATCTCCACTAGCAATCGCCTCTTGATATTCAATCATTTGGTTAATGCGTACAATAATATGTTTACGGATCCAAAAGAGCACTAATGTCGTAAATATCAGGAATATGCCCATGAATAGGGAGGCTATCCATAGCATCTCGTGATAGTTATCTTCTGCTTCAATCACTGACGGATTAACAACGTCATCAGTAATGAAATCTGTTGCTTCATATAATGAATTAGTGAAGTTATCGTTGGCTGGACTTTTTAAGATCAAACGAATTGCATTGGTATTACGTTCATTTAAATATTGCACAAGAAGATCTAAGTCATAACGACTTTTTTGATAAAGTTGTTTGATCTCTGCCATGCGTTGCTGATCAAATCCAGTTTGTGCAGATAGTTCGACATATTCATTCATCAACGTATCCACCTCCGCCTTACGTGCATCCATCGTTTGTATGAATGTAGTAATATTGGCATCTTCCACCTGTGGATTAGCAATATAACTAAACGCCTGCGCAATAATATCAGTACGTAAAGTATTTAACGCCGCGTAGGTGTTATCCATAGTGCGTAACTGGTCGAAACTGTATGAGATTTGTTTTAATTTGTTTTGAGTTTGGTAGGCATCGTGAATGCTTTGTACTCCAGATATTACCTGAATAATACAAAACAGAGTCAGGACACACATTAAACCTTGAGAGATTTTAATTCGTTTTAACATAACCCTACCTATTAGCTTGGCCTTTTTCTTCGCCAGTGGGAGTTCCACTTAGCAGAATGATTAATTCGGCTGGTAGATTAAAAACTTTAGCTAGAAAATGAGTATTTCCCTTACTTAATACAAATAATGGGTAAATAAATGATAGATAACTATTTAAATTGGATAATTGCGTACAAGGTGAGGATATAATTTTGTGTAAAACGTGCTACTGTGACAGGAAATAAAGGCGTTAAGTTAAATGAGTTATATAAATTTTTTAAATGTATTTTAATGAAAAGGAACTATATTATTTTAATAGTTCCTTTTTAGGCATTAATGAAAAATAGTTATTGAGACTCAAAAGCGTTGGTCATCTCTTCTAGTTTTTCTTGTAATTCCATCCACGCCATCTCAACTTCTTCTAAAGCCGATTTGGCAATACTTTGACGGTTTAAGCAATCGGTAAGTGTCGCCTTGTTCTTCGCTTCATAAATTTGACTATCAGAAAGCTCAGTTTCGATGGCGGTCAGCTCTTGGCTAAGCTTATCCATTTTACTTTCTAATGTGGTGAGCTTTTTGCGCAAAGGTTGAGTTTGTTGTCTAAACTCCGCCTCTTTACGCTTTTGCTCTTTTTTATCTTGAGCCGTTAAGTTCGAGGCGTTTGTTGTTTCTTGATCGGGTTGCGTTTTATTAGCTTGAGTCTCTTGGCGATTTTGATCAACTAACCACTGCTGATAATCATCAAGGTCGCCTTCGAATGGCTCTACTTGACCATCATGGACGAGATATAAATCGTCTGTGGTTGAGCGTAATAAATGCCTATCATGGGATACCACAACAATCGCACCTTCAAAGCTAATTAGCGCTTGTGTTAATGCTTGTCGCATATCTAAATCAAGGTGGTTGGTTGGTTCATCCATTAGTAGTAAATTTGGGCGTTGCCAAACCAGTAGCGATAAAACTAAACGTGCTTTTTCACCACCAGAAAATTGGCCACATGCATCGGTGACTTTATCACCATGGAAACCAAACCCTCCTAGATAATCACGTAATTTTTGCTCAGTCTCTTGTGGCGCTAAACGGGTTAAATGTTGTAATGCAGATTCATCGGCACGTAAATATTCCAGCTGATGCTGTGCGAAATAACCTAATTTGATCCCTTTGGAAAGGGCAACTTTTCCCTGTAGTGGAGCTAATTCTCCAGCTAACAGCTTAATTAATGTAGATTTACCTGCACCATTACGACCTAAGAGCCCAATTCGTGAGCCGGGAATTAAGTTAAGTTTGATGTTATTAAGGATAATCTTATCACCGTAACCGGCACTGACTTTTTCCATAGACAGAAGCGGGTTTGGTAAGCTTTCTGGTTGGCGAAAACTAAACTGGAACGGGTTATCTGAGTGCGCAGGCGCCACTCGCTCCATACGTTCAAGCATTTTGACACGGCTTTGTGCCTGTTTGGCTTTAGTTGCTTTCGCCTTAAAGCGGTCAATAAAACTTTGTAAATGGGCAATTTTTGCTTGCTGATTTTCAAAGAGTGCTTGTTGTTGTGCCAATTTTGTTGCACGTTGCATTTCAAACGAAGAGTAGTTACCTGAATATTCAAATATTTTCTCTTGTTCAATATGTAAGATTTTATCCACAATCGGATCAAGAAAATCTCGGTCGTGGGAAATTAAAATCAACGTACCATTATAACTTTTTAGCCATTTTTCTAGCCAAATTACCGCATCTAAATCTAAGTGGTTAGTCGGTTCATCAAGTAGTAATAGATCAGAACGACAAATTAGTGCCTGTGCTAAGTTTAAGCGCATTCGCCAACCACCAGAAAATGATTTTACGGGCTCAGTGAGTTGTTGTTGGCTGAATCCCAAGCCATTAAGTAATGTGGCTGCACGTGATTGGATAGTCCACGCATTAATAGCATCGAGTTGGCCGTGGATCAGGGCAATAGCATGACCATCGTTATTGTCGTTCGCCTGTTGTAGACGACGCTCCAACTCGCGGTATTCTCTATCACCATCAATAACATAATCAATGGCAGGAACGTCTAAAGCGGGTGTCTCTTGATTTACCCATGCCATTGACCAAGTGCTAGGAAACGTTACATTACCCGCTTCAGCTTGTAGATCCCCTTTTAATAAAGAGAGCAGTGTGGTTTTGCCACAGCCATTTTTACCCACAAGACCAATCTTTTGTCCTGGATTAATCGTTGCGCTGGCATTATCAAGTAATACCCTGACACCGCGGCGAATTTGCAAAGAAGAAAAAACAATCATAAATGTCGTCTATTAAGAGTATGTAAATTAATATATAGAGTAAGTTGTTCGTAACAGTTGGTCACAATGCGTGCATGGTAACGGAAAAAAAGGTTTCTGACACGTTTTGTAAGGAGGAATGATGTCAAACGCATCAAATGTTTTACTGGTGTATGTCCATCCCGAGCCGCGTCAATCTATCGCCAATAAAGCGTTGTTGCGTGCGGTGAGGGATCTGGAAAATATAACAATTCATGATTTATATGCCACTTACCCTGATTTTTTTATCGATATTCACCGTGAGCAAGCACTATTGTGTCAACATCAAGTCATTGTATTTCAGTTTCCATTACAAACTTATAGTTGTCCTGCGCTATTAAAAGAGTGGCAAGATAGAGTGCTCACGCGTCCTTTTGCTAATAAAGTTGGGCGAGCTCAACTTAAAGGAAAAACATTCCGTTGTGTGGTGACTACTGGTGAGCCTGAACATGCTTATCAACATAATGGTAAAAATCACTACACACTTTCTGAATTATTGCGTCCTATCGAGTTAATGGCGGAAATGTGTGGTATGCGCTGGTTATCGCCGATGATTATTTACTCCGCAAGGCAACAGTCCAAAACAACACTAGGGCATATTAGTGATGCTTATCGTCAATGGTTACAAGCACCGTTAGAGGGGGAACACGCGGATGGAAGGTAATTGGATGATAAAAGCCGTGCTGTTTTTCTTATGTGCTGCCGTGATTATGGTCCCCATTGCACAACGCTTAAAAATTGGTGCGGTATTAGGCTATTTAATTGCTGGTATTGCGATTGGCCCTTGGGGATTAGGATTATTTAAAGATGTTGATTACATCTTACACTTTTCTGAACTAGGGGTTGTTTTTTTAATGTTCCTGATTGGGCTGGAGTTAAATCCAGCTAAGCTTTGGGAGTTACGGCGAGCAATATTTGGTGTCGGCGCCATGCAGGTTGTCTTTACTGCATCTATTATCACAGGGCTACTTTTACTCTTAACTTCTTTTTCGTGGCAAGCGGCATTGATTGGTGGCCTAGGTATCGCCATGTCATCAACTGCGATGGCTTTACAATTGATGAATGAAAAAGGAATGAATCATAACGAAGGAGGGCAGTTGGGTTTTGCGGTTTTACTCTTTCAAGATATGGCCGTTATTCCTATTCTTGCGGTGATCCCTTTACTTGCTGGCGAAACAGCCAGTAGTGATTGGTATCGTATTGCCCTAAAAATAGTCTCATTCGCTGCATTATTAATTTGTGGCCGCTATTTATTGCGCCCACTATTTCGCTTAATTGTTAAATCGGGTGTGAGAGAAGTTTTTACCGCCGGTGCGCTATTAGTGGTATTAGGATCAGCACTCTTTATGGAAATGATTGGCTTTTCCATGGCGATGGGAACTTTTATTGCAGGGGTATTATTAGCTGACTCTGAATATCGTCATGAATTAGAAATCTCGATTGAACCTTTTAAAGGCTTATTGCTAGGGTTGTTTTTTATCTCCGTCGGCATGTCCCTCGATATAGGTATATTGTGGCATTATTTACCGCAAGTGTTACTGGGCGTTGTTATTTTAGTCTTGATTAAAGGGTTGGTACTTTATGGTATCGCTTGGTTAGCGAGATTACGCTTTTCGACACGTTTGCAATTTTCAGCCGTATTAAGCCAAGGCGGTGAATTTGCTTTTGTCGTCTTTTCTACCTCTATGGCGATGGGGGTATTAAATAGTGAACAGATGGCATTGCTTTTGGTTGTCGTAACGCTTTCAATGATGACTACGCCACTTGTGATGCAAATGACAGACGCCGTGTTATCGCGCCGTTATAATGATGCAAAGATAGACGAAGAGCCTTTTGTTGAAAATAACCATCCAGAAGTGATCCTGGTGGGCTTTGGTCGTATGGGGCAGGTAGTCGGGCGCCTACTTATGGCAAATAAAGTCAATGTGACCGTATTAGAGCATGACGTTGGTAGTTTAAGTACCATGCGTAAATATGGTTATAAAGTTTATTATGGCGATGCGACAGACTTGAATTTATTACGTGCTGCGGGGGCTGAACACGCGAAAGCCATTGTGATCACCAGTAATGAGCCTGAGGCGACAATGGAAATTGTCCATTTATGTCAGCGCCATTTTCCTCAATTACAAATTATTGCCAGAGCAAGAGGACGTGTTGAAGCACATGAGCTGTTAAAAGCAGGGGTGACAGAGTTTAGTCGAGAAACCTTCTCGAGTGCTTTAGAGCTAGGACGTAAAACTTTAATTGAACTTGGTATGCACCCACATCAGGCCTATCGTGCACAACAGCATTTTCGTCGTCTAGATATGCAGTTATTAAGAAAGTTGGTGGACGAATCACCTGAAGAAGTCTCGAATGTTTCACGTGTTAAAGAGGCTCGTCGTGAATTAGAAGAGCTGTTTAATGAAGAGATGAGACAAGAGCACCACCAGCCTGATATTTGGGACGAATCGTTAACTGATGCTATCCCTCAAGTAAATAGAGAAAAAAGACCCATTGATAAACAGGAGAACTGACCCCATGTCTGCAACCCGTAAGCGTTTTATTGCTGGCGCAGTATGTCCCCACTGTCAAGCCCAAGATACACTCAAAATGTGGCGAGAAGATAAAGTGGATATTGTGGAATGCGCTCAATGTGGTCATCAGCAAAGGCAAACAGACGGTGAGGTTAGTGCACTTGTGCGTGAAAATGAACAGGTCATCGGGATCTTTACACCACAATAATTGTAGGTTTTTTTGATATAACCCGATACAGACGATTTATTTTTCGTTACAATCGGGAAAATTTTGCCCACGGGTATGTAGGAGATGTCATGAAAGTAGCAAACGACTTGGTAGTTAGTCTGGCTTATCAAGTAAGAACAGAAGACGGTGTTTTAGTTGATGAGTCCCCGGTGAGTGCACCGCTAGACTATCTACATGGCCGTGGTTCTTTAATCAGTGGTTTAGAAAATGCATTAACGGGTCGTGAAGTTGGTGAGAAGTTCGACGTTGAAGTCGCTTCTGATGACGCATATGGCCAATACGATGAAAACTTAGTTCAACGTGTACCGAAAGATGTTTTTGTTGGTGTTGATGAGTTAGAAGTGGGTATGCGCTTCTTAGCTGATACAGATCAAGGCCCAGTACCAGTAGAAATTACCGGTATTGAGGGTGACGAAGTTATCGTTGATGGTAACCACATGTTAGCGGGTCAAAACCTGAAGTTTCATGTAGAAATCGTTGCTATCCGTGAAGCCACGGAAGAAGAATTAGCTCATGGTCATGTTCATGGTGAAGATGAAGGTCATGAGTGTTGTGGCGGACATGGCCACGGTGAAGAAGGCGGATGCTGTGGTGGTGGTCATGGTCATGATCACGATCACGGTGAAGAAGGTGGATGTTGTGGTGGCGGTCATGGAAAAGGTGGTCACGGCCACGGTCATGGCGGTTGTGGTTGCCAACATTAATCTTGTGAAACCATTGAAAAAGGAGCGTGATAACGCTCCTTTTTTGTTCTTGCCTACAGTCTCACTTGAAGTTAATAATGAGGTGGTGGGGTCTCATCTTCAGGGCGAGCGAGCATTGACGATTGGGATGACTTCAATCGTTCGGTGACGATTTTTAAGGCCTCTTTAAAACGACTAATTTCAATTTGTTGTTGTGTGACCACCTGATTTAACTCTTCGATGGTGGCATCTTGGAAAGCAATTTTACTCTCTAATTGAATAAGTAACTCTTCTATTTCCTTAATGTCCATGGTTTTTTCTCCTTGTTATGTGATGTCATATAATGACTAATATAGTGAATTACTGAGTAAAATTTAATATTATTTACTGATATATACACAGTAAGACATAAATCTGGTTTGAGTTAAAAGACTATTTTGTTAATGTGGTAACACGCTGTGCTGACGAAAATCCTAACATTAACGGTTGTGGGTGTCGGCAAATATTTTTAATTCATATAAAATTGTTACCCGCGGATGAGATCTACTCCGCAACGACAGAAAGAAGTGATGCAAAACGTATTTGCTAAGATTTAAGATGATCGTTTGCAACGCGTAGTGACTCACTAACATAAACTGGAGAACGGGATGAAATCTTTATTAAAAACGACGTTGTTGGCAACAAGTTTAGCATTTGCATTTAGTGCACCTCATGCACTGGCAGAAGAGACAGCTAAAGTACCAACATTAAATAGCGCGTTTAAAACTCAGGATGAGCAGAATGCATATGCTTTAGGCGCGTCAATGGGTCGCTATATGGAAGCTGCATTAACAGAACAAAAAAATATCGGTATTAATTTAGATTCAAAACAATTATTAGCCGGTGTTCAAGATGCCTTTAATAATAAATCTAAATTATCAGATGCAGAAATTGAATTAACGCTGGCAGCTTTTGAAGATCAAGTACGTACGGTTGCAACGGCGAAAATGGAAAAAGAAGCTGCAGAGAATAAAGCTGCTGGTGATAAATTCCGTACAGAATTTGCGGCTGAAAAAGGTGTTGTTAAAACTAAATCAGGCCTACTGTATTTAGTTGAAAATCCAGGTAAAGGTAAAACACCAACAGATGCCGATCGCGTTACTGTGAACTATAAAGGTATGCTGATTGACGGTAAACAATTTGATAGTTCTTATGATCGTAAAGAGCCTTTAACTATTAGCCTGAAAAGTGTTATCCCAGGTTGGACTGAAGGTATGAAATACATTAAAGAAGGCGGAAAAATTAAGTTAGTTATTCCACCTGAATTAGGTTACGGTCAACGTGCAACGAGTGGCATTCCAGCTAACTCAACATTAGTCTTTGAAGTTGAATTGCTGAGTGTTGAAAGCGACAAATAATCAGTTGCTTAATGAAAAAATGCTGGAGTACTATTCCAGCATTTTTGTTTGTTTATTTTATTTTTTCTTCAACAATCATCGAGTTAGACTTTTTAAATACAAAAATAAGACCAATAATAATGGCGCCCATCCCCGCTAAGCTAAGCCAAGACATTTTATTGCCTAAGAAGATATAATCCATTAACGCAGTTACTCCCGGTACTAAATAGAATAAGCTAGTCACATTAACCAGATTACCTGCAGTTAACAGTCGGTAGAGTAGTAATTGTGCCACGACAGAAATAATAATTGCTAGCCAAAGTACGGGAACAATAAAACCAATATCCCAAGATTGCTGCATAGGTTGAAATGGAATAAATAATAAGCATAGCGTTAAACTAACCACATATTGTATCGGCAATGCCTCCATAGGCGCTAATTGTAATTTCTTTTGGGAAATTGCGCCAAAGCTCATACAGAGGAGTGCAATGAGTGCATAAATCATTCCTGTTAATGAGAGTGAAGTATTAAATAAACTCTGCGCAACCACTAATACTAATCCTATCAAAGCAATAAATAGTCCTAATAACCGACTCGCAGTAAAGTGTCGTTCAATGATCCATAAAGTGAGGATCGGCTGAATACCCATAATAGTGGCGAGCATCCCTGGTGTAATACTGTTAGCGAGCGCTAACAAGTAACAAATAGAGTAACCACCGATAATGAGCAATCCAACCCATGCTGTTTTTAAACGGCTTCCTTTAGGGGGAAGAAATTGGCGACGTTGGAGACAAAGTAGGGTAAGAAACAGTAATGCAATAACAAAACGCCAAGTCAAAATGGCAAATGAACTGCCATTATCTAAACCCCAACGAGAAAAAATAGCACCACTACTCCAAAGTAGAACAAAAAGCGTAGTAGGGGCAAACTTTGCCCAATATTGACCTAAAAACATAAGTAAACCTGTAAAAGTGTGTAGAAACAGCAGTAATGTCGAGATAACGGTTATGTCATTCTGATAGGAGAATCAATAGTAATAATCTCTCTACATACATATAGTAATGAATATATTCTAGCCAGATAAATTATAGAAGTGCATAACAGTGCTAAAGGTAAACTGTTTCTCTAGCAACTTTTGCATAAAATAAGCGAGAGAAAATGTAGATATAGTCTGTTTCACCAGCGGATCGATATTTTATGATATTTGTTAAAATTTTTAGATAATTAGCATATTAATAGAGTTAACAACTTCTTAAAATAGCATAATATTTAAATATAACTGGTGTGCTTAGCTTCATTGATCTTTTTCTTGATCCCCGAAATAGGGTAATTCTCTCAAGAGAAATGCGTGAGTAATGTAAAAATAGAAAGAAAATAAAGCAAAGCTGTGACCTATGACAAAGCTCTTATTCTAAGACTCTTGACGTAGATCCCTTGACGATTTAACGTCAAGATCGTACAGGACTTTATATTTAAATTTTAATATTGAATTGATTCATGAAGATGAATCATTATAAATAATAAGACCTCAAGTCATTATCATAATTAAAGCCTTTAAGGATTATATAATCAAATGTCTAGCCCGTTATTCTATGGTGACAGCAACGAGTTTGAAAAACTAGATAGCCGACCTTTTACTCAAACTGATCACGAAATTTTAAAGTCATATGAGGCTGCAGTAGATGGTTTAGCCATGTTAATTGGTCATCACTGCGAAATCGTATTGCACTCTCTGGAAGATTTGAAATGTTCAGCGGTTAAAATTGCGAATGGGGAACATACAGGCCGTAAGATTGGTTCACCTATTACCGATTTAGCATTACAAATGTTGCATGATATTACAGATGAAGATTCAAGTTTTTCAAAAGCTTATTTTACCCGTGCAAAAAGTGGCGCTTTGATGAAATCAATTACGATCGCTATTCGTAATCGTGAGCGCCGTGTTATTGGTTTATTATGTATTAATATGAACCTTGATGTCCCATTCTCTGAGATTATTAAAACCTTTATTCCTGAAGAAACGCATGAAGTGGCTTCTGATGTGAATTTTGCTTCTTCTGTCGATGATCTCGTGGCACAAACACTTGAATTTACGATTGAAGAAGTGAATAACGATCGTGAAGTGGCTAATAATGCGAAAAATAAACAAGTGGTGTTAAATCTTTATGAGAAAGGGATCTTTGATATCAAAGACGCGATAAATCAAGTTGCTGATAGACTGAATATTTCTAAACATACTGTGTATCTCTATATCCGCCAATTTAAAAATGGAGAGTAGAGTAATACGATGAATCTGACATATTGCTTGCTGGTGACTGGGCCACATTATGGCACGGAACAAGCTTCTAGCGCTTATTTATTTGCTAAAGCGTTACTTGAAAAAGGTCATCACATCGCACAAGTATTTTTTTATCGTGAAGGTGTGTCCAATGCTAATCAATTGGTCTCACCCGCAAGTGATGAATTTGACTTGCCAAAAGCCTGGATAGCATTGGCTTCACGCTACAATATCCCTTTGCAGGTTTGTGTTGCTGCAGCATTACGGCGTGGTGTTGTTGATGAGCAACAAGCTAAAGAGCAGGGGTTACTGAGCAGCAATATGGCAACAAAGTTTGAGCTAAGTGGCTTAGGAGCCCTCGCTCAAGCGATGTTAACTTGTGATCGTGTGGTGCAGTTTTAATGAAGAAAATGAATTCTGTGGCGTTTATCTTTACTCAGGCACCTCATGGTAATAGTGCTGGGCGTGAAGGTTTAGATGCGCTATTAGCAACTTCCGCCTTAACCGAAAATATAGGTGTTTTTTTTCTTTCTGATGGCGTGTTCCAATTACTGGAAAATCAACAGCCTGAAGGCGTTCTTTCTCGTCATCATGCAGCTACATTTAAAGTCCTCCCCTTGTATGATGTGACAAACGTCTATATATCACAAGAAGATCTAGCTCATCGTGGTTTATCGTCACAAACAATGTTTATTCTTGACGCCAAGGTTATAACAGCTCAAGAGATTGCTCAGAAACTGAGTCACTATGACGTGGTATTACGTTTTTAATGATGAGTTAGTCAAGAAGGATGAACGGTTATGTTGTATACTTACTCCGTCTCTATTTACCAAAGTGATTTGGACGCATTTTTGTCTTTATTGACAAAGCATGATGAAGTTTTATTAATCCAAGATGGTGTACTAGCCGTTCTTGAAGATAATCCTTTATTAATTTATTGTCTGGCTCAGCAAATTTCTGTTTATGCATTAATTGATGATGTTCTCGCGCGAGGCCTAAAAGATCAGGTTTCTCATCAGATTAAACTTATCAATTATGGTGATTTTGTCGATTTAACGGTAAAACACCCCCAACAAATTCACTGGGGCGCGTAGAATTGCTGTATAATTCTTGACACATGAGCTCGTCAGCAATAAAATTCTGCGTCCTCATGTTTTGTCTTGTCGACAAGACAGAGTTCAAATCCGTGTTTACGAAGCAAAAACCAGGAGCTTTTTTTAAATGGCAACTATTAATCAGCTGGTGCGCAAATCTCGTAGCTCGAAAGTTGTTAAAAGCAACGTTCCAGCTCTGGAAGCTTGCCCGCAAAAACGTGGCGTATGTACTCGTGTATATACTACCACTCCTAAAAAACCAAACTCAGCACTGCGTAAAGTATGCCGTGTTCGTTTGACTAACGGTTTCGAAGTTTCTTCCTACATCGGTGGTGAAGGCCACAACTTGCAGGAGCACTCCGTAATCCTTATCCGTGGTGGTCGTGTTAAAGACTTACCAGGTGTGCGTTACCACACTGTTCGCGGCGCGCTGGACTGTTCCGGTGTTAAAGACCGTAAACAAGGTCGCTCTAAGTACGGTGTGAAGAAGCCAAAGGCTTAATGGTTCTCCGTTAAGTAAGGCCAAACATTTTTTCACAATTAATGTCAAAATAAACTCATCGAGTTTTGGACAACCCTGAATTTTAAACGGAGTATTTCCATGCCACGTCGTCGTGTAATTGGTCAACGTAAAATTCTGCCAGATCCTAAGTTCGGATCAGAACTACTGGCCAAATTTGTTAACATTCTGATGGTAGACGGTAAAAAATCTACTGCAGAATCTATTGTTTATAATGCGCTAGAGACCCTGGCTCAGCGTTCAGGCAAAACTGAACTGGAAGCGTTCGAAATCGCATTAGATAACGTACGTCCTACTGTGGAAGTTAAATCCCGCCGTGTTGGTGGTTCAACTTACCAAGTTCCAGTTGAAGTACGCCCAGTTCGTCGTAATGCATTAGCAATGCGTTGGATTGTTGAAGCTGCTCGTAAACGCGGTGATAAATCCATGGCTCTTCGCCTGGCAAATGAATTATCTGATGCGGCTGAAAACAAAGGCGCTGCTGTTAAGAAACGTGAAGACGTTCACCGTATGGCAGATGCAAACAAGGCGTTCGCACACTACCGCTGGTAATCCGCGAAGTAGTCGCAACTCTTTTCAGGACAGCTATGCTGTCCTTTACCTGAATTGAACGCCCACGAGAGAGGAAAAAATGGCTCGTCAAACCCCCATAGCACGCTATCGTAATATCGGTATTAGTGCGCACATCGACGCCGGTAAAACCACTACAAGTGAACGTATTCTGTTTTATACCGGTGTAAACCATAAAATTGGTGAAACTCACGAAGGTTCAGCAACAATGGACTGGATGGAGCAAGAGCAGGAACGTGGTATCACTATCACATCCGCTGCAACTACTGCATTCTGGTCTGGTATGGCTAAACAGTTTGAGCCTCACCGTGTAAACATCATCGACACCCCGGGACACGTTGACTTCACTATCGAAGTAGAACGTTCTATGCGTGTTCTTGATGGCGCGGTTATGGTTTACTGTGCAGTTGGTGGTGTTCAGCCTCAGTCAGAAACAGTATGGCGCCAGGCTAACAAATATCATGTACCACGTATCGCGTTCGTTAACAAAATGGACCGTATGGGTGCAAACTTCTTACGTGTAGTTGAACAAATCAAAACACGTTTAGCTGCAAATCCAGTTCCACTGCAAATCCCAGTAGGCGCTGAAGAAGATTTCACTGGTGTTGTTGACCTGATCAAAATGAAAGCGATTCGCTGGAATGAAGAAGATCAAGGCGTCACCTTCGAATACGAAGACATTCCTGCAGAACTACAAGATTTAGCAGATGAGTGGCACAACAACCTGATCGAATCTGCGGCTGAAGCATCAGAAGAACTGATGGACAAATATCTAGGCGGTGAAGAACTGTCAGAAGCAGAAATTAAATCTGCGCTGCGTAAACGCGTTCTAGATAACGAAATTATCCTGGTTACCTGTGGTTCTGCATTTAAGAACAAAGGTGTTCAGGCAATGCTGGATGCAGTTATTGAATATCTGCCAGCACCAACAGATGTACCTGCAATTAAAGGTATTTTACCAGATGGTAAAGATACTCCAGCAGAACGTCATTCAAGCGATGAAGAGCCTTTCTCTTCTCTGGCATTTAAAATCGCAACTGACCCATTTGTTGGTAACTTAACGTTCTTCCGTGTTTATTCCGGTGTTGTAAACTCTGGTGACACGGTTCTGAACCCAGTTAAAGACAAAAAAGAACGTTTTGGCCGTATCGTTCAGATGCATGCTAATAAACGTGAAGAAATTAAAGAAGTTCGTGCAGGTGACATCGCTGCTGCTATCGGTCTGAAAGACGTTACTACAGGTGATACACTGTGTGCAATTGATGCACCAATCATCTTAGAACGTATGGAATTCCCAGAGCCAGTAATCTCTGTTGCTATCGAACCTAAGACTAAAGCTGACCAAGAAAAAATGGGTATCGCTCTGAACCGTCTGGCTCAAGAAGATCCATCTTTCCGTGTATCTAGTGATGAAGAGTCTGGACAGACTATCATCGCAGGTATGGGTGAGCTACACTTAGACGTGTTAGTTGACCGTATGCGTCGTGAGTTTAAAGTTGAAGCGAACGTAGGTAAACCACAAGTTGCTTACCGTGAAACAATTCGCGAAGAAATTACTGACGTTGAAGGTAAACACGCTAAACAATCTGGTGGTCGTGGTCAGTATGGTCATGTTGTTATTGACCTTAGCCCATTACCATCAGGTGGTGAAGAGAACTATGTGTTTGTCAACGATATCGTTGGTGGTGTAATTCCTAAAGAATTCATCCCAGCTGTTGACAAAGGTATCCAAGAACAGCTGAAATCAGGTCCTTTAGCCGGTTACCCTGTTGTTGATATCAAAGCTCGTCTGCACTTCGGTTCTTACCATGATGTTGACTCCTCAGAGATCGCGTTTAAAATTGCTGCATCTATGGCCTTTAAAGAAGGTTTCATGAAAGCAAAACCGATTCTGTTAGAGCCAATCATGAAAGTTGAGATTGAAACGCCAGAAGATTACATGGGCGACGTTATCGGTGACTTAAACCGTCGTCGTGGTATGGTTGAAGGTATGGACGATCTACCTACTGGTAAGATCATTCGTGCACAAGTACCACTGGCTGAAATGTTCGGTTATGCAACTGACCTGCGTTCACAAACTCAGGGTCGTGCTTCATACTCAATGGAGTTCTTGAAGTACAACGAAGCGCCTAGCAACGTCGCTCAGGCTATTATCGAAGCTCGTAAAGCGAAATAAGATCCTTTCGAGTTCAATTTAGTTTACGCTCCCTCTGTGAGAGGGAGCGATATTAAGGAATATAGTCGTGTCTAAAGAAAAATTTGAACGTTCAAAACCGCACGTTAACGTTGGTACTATCGGCCACGTTGACCACGGTAAAACAACTCTGACTGCTGCAATCACTACAGTTTTAGCTAAAACTTACGGTGGTGCTGCTCGTGCATTCGACCAAATCGATAATGCGCCAGAAGAAAAAGCGCGTGGTATCACCATCTCTACTTCACACGTAGAATACGATACTCCAACTCGCCACTACGCACACGTAGACTGCCCAGGCCACGCCGACTATGTTAAAAACATGATCACTGGTGCTGCGCAAATGGACGGAGCTATTCTGGTAGTAGCAGCAACTGATGGTCCAATGCCACAAACTCGTGAGCACATCCTGTTAGGTCGTCAGGTTGGTGTTCCTTACATCATCGTATTCCTGAACAAATGTGACATGGTAGATGATGAAGAGCTGTTAGAATTAGTTGAAATGGAAGTTCGTGAACTTCTGTCTCAATACGATTTCCCAGGCGATGACACTCCAGTAATCCGTGGTTCAGCGCTGAAAGCACTGGAAGGCGAAGCAGAGTGGGAAGCAAAAATTGTTGAATTAGCAGAAGCACTGGATACTTATATCCCAGAGCCAGAGCGTGCAATTGACAAACCATTCCTGTTACCAATCGAAGATGTATTCTCAATCTCAGGTCGTGGTACAGTAGTTACTGGTCGTGTAGAGCGTGGTATCATCAAAGTAGGTGATGAAGTTGAGATTGTTGGTATCAAAGAAACCGCAAAAACAACTTGTACTGGCGTTGAAATGTTCCGTAAATTACTTGACGAAGGTCGTGCAGGTGAGAACGTAGGTGTTCTGCTGCGTGGTACAAAACGTGAAGAAATCGAACGTGGACAAGTACTGGCGAAACCAGGTTCAATCAACCCACACAACAAATTTGAATCAGAAGTTTATATTCTGAGCAAAGATGAAGGTGGTCGTCACACTCCATTCTTCAAAGGCTACCGTCCACAGTTCTACTTCCGTACAACTGACGTAACTGGTACTATCGAATTACCAGAAGGCGTAGAAATGGTAATGCCAGGCGACAACGTGAACATGATCGTTGAACTGATCCACCCAATCGCAATGGACGAAGGTTTACGCTTCGCAATCCGTGAAGGTGGCCGTACAGTAGGTGCGGGTGTTGTTGCTAAAGTATTAGGTTAATT
>NZ_CAWPAV010000105.1:0-26480 GCF_963885725.1 Proteus sp. G4380 | reverse complement strand
AGTCTTCCCTTGTTATTGTGTAGCCAGAATGCCGCAAAACTTCCATGCCTAAGCGAACTGTTGAGAGTACGTTTCGATTTCTGACTGTGTTAGCCTGGAAGTGCTTGTCCCAACCTTGTTTCTGAGCATGAACGCCCGCAAGCCAACATGTTAGTTGAAGCATCAGGGCGATTAGCAGCATGATATCAAAACGCTCTGAGCTGCTCGTTCGGCTATGGCGTAGGCCTAGTCCGTAGGCAGGACTTTTCAAGTCTCGGAAGGTTTCTTCAATCTGCATTCGCTTCGAATAGATATTAACAAGTTGTTTGGGTGTTCGAATTTCAACAGGTAAGTTAGTTGCTAGAACCCATGGCTCCTTTGCCGACGCTGAGTAGATTTTAGGTGACGGGTGGTGACAATGAGTCCGTGTCGAGCGCTGATTTTTTCGGCCTTTAGAGCGAGATTTATACAATAGAATTTGGCATGAGATTGGATTGCTTTTAGTCAGCCTCTTATAGCCTAAAGTCTTTGAGTGACTAGATGACATATCATGTAAGTTGCTGATAGGTTTCCAGTTTTCCGCTCCTAGGTCTGCATATTGTACTTTTCCTCTTACTCGACTTAACCAGTACCAACCCAGCTTCTCAACGGATTTATACCATGGCACTTTAAAGCCAGCATCACTGACAATGAGCGGTGTGGTGTTACTCGGTAGAATGCTCGCAAGGTCGGCTAGAAATTGGTCATGAGCTTTCTTTGAACATTGCTCTGAAAGCGGGAACGCTTTCTCATAAAGAGTAACAGAACGACCGTGTAGTGCGACTGAAGCTCGCAATACCATAAGTCGTTTTTGCTCACGAATATCAGACCAGTCAACAAGTACAATGGGCATCGTATTGCCCGAACAGATAAAGCTAGCATGCCAACGGTATACAGCGAGTCGCTCTTTGTGGAGGTGACGATTACCTAACAATCGGTCGATTCGTTTGATGTTATGTTTTGTTCTCGCTTTGGTTGGCAGGTTACGGCCAAGTTCGGTAAGAGTGAGAGTTTTACAGTCAAGTAATGCGTGGCAAGCCAACGTTAAGCTGTTGAGTCGTTTTAAGTGTAATTCGGGGCAGAATTGGTAAAGAGAGTCGTGTAAAATATCGAGTTCGCACATCTTGTTGTCTGATTATTGATTTTTCGCGAAACCATTTGATCATATGACAAGATGTGTATCCACCTTAACTTAATGATTTTTACCAAAATCATTAGGGGATTCATCAGGATAAGGTGCTTGTCGATGGCGTTTGGTTGCGCGTTCATGAACCGAACCCTGTTAAACCCGCTGATATTATTATCTGCTATCAGTCTCAACTGAGGGCGTGACATGTCAGATCAGTTCATGAAGTCGATTAATATCTTTATCGACAAATCTAACGCAAATATTGAAACGGTTGTCAAAAATACAGGGTTTAAAATATTAGCGAAGCTTGTTGATATGTCACCTGTTGGAAATCCTGAATTATGGGAAGTTAATAGGGTTGCCTCAAACTACAATAAAGCAGTTTTTGAACATAATGAATATCTAAAACAAGATCCTAATAATTTAACACCAAAGCGACGTCAATTAAAAAAGCGTGTTCGTGTTAATGACTCTATGGATATTTATGTTCCTCCTGGTTATACAGGGGGGCGGTTTAGAGGTAATTGGCAGGTGTCATTTGATGCCCCAGCGGAAGGCGAGACGGGGCGCATAGATAAGTCAGGCAATATGACAAAGGCGTTAGGCAACGTTGTTATTGAACAATTTAAGGTAGGAATGAAAGCTATCTATTTCACAAACAATGTGCCTTATGCTTACCGCCTTGAAATGGGGCATTCGAAACAAGCACCTAACGGTATGGTTGCTGTGACTGCTGAGGAATTTAGTCAGTTTTTCAACTCTGCCGTATCGGAAACTAAATCATGAATCAGTCGACAATTAATACTGAAATACGAAAGCTGGTGGCGAGCATTGGCAAGGATTTAAATCTTAAAATCGCATGGCCCAATCTTCCTTTTAATGATATTAACGATCCCTATCTTCAACTCCATATCATGCCAGTAGAAACGGATAATATTGGGTTATCTCAGGATATGCTTGTTTATCGTGGTGTTATTCAAATTAACGTGGTTGGCAAAGTAGGGGGTGGAGACTCGCGACTCTCAACGATTGTTGATGACGTTAAAGCCAGATTGGAGAACGGATTAACATTAGGGGAGGGAGTCTACATTAACGGAGAGCCTAGCCAGTTCCCTCCAATTTCAGATGAAACAAATTATACCATTCCTATTCGTGCATCCTATCGATGTAACGCAATCCGATAACGCCGCTTAATTGCGGTTTTTTATACCTAAAATAGAGGTTAACAATGGCCTATAACATTCCTAATGGGTCGCGTGTTTACGTCGCAAGTAAATACGATGACGAAATTAAAATTACCGAGGCAACTAATGCCGAAGAAGCCGTACTAACAGTTGATGACGTGGGCGACATTGCAAAAGGCGATATTGTGCATGTGACATCTGGGTGGAAGAAAGCTTCTGGCGCGTTCCGTGTTGCAAGTGTTATTGAATCTAAAGTCACCCTAGAGGGTGTAGATACCAGTGATAAAAACGTATTCCCTGTAGGTGGTGGTACAGGAACATTAAAGAAAGTACTATCATGGGAAGTCATGCCACAGGTAATGACACTGTCTACCGAAGGTGGGGAACAGCAAACTCAAGAGGTTCAATTTCTTGAAGATGAGCAGGCAGAAACTATCGATACCTATAAAAATGGTGTTGTACAGGTTTATACCTTTGCTCACGATGCTAAGCTGCCTATCCGTAAATTGCTAACAAAATTGGACGACAGTAAGCAAGTTACTGCAATCCGATTCTTCAATAAACGCGCAGAAGAAGATCGCTATTACACAGCTTCAATTTCATTCCAACGTGTGCCAAACACCGCTATCAACGAAGTTGAAAACGTAACAGCGCGATTCTCACTTAAATCTGAAATGCAGATTTATACCAACGCATCTTAATCCATAAACATTCTCGACAGCCCCGAATCAGGGGCTTTTTAAGGACTGACAATGCCTAAATTTACACTCGTCCCAAATCCAACCTTCAAAGCTAACGTCAAAATTCCTGTTGCTGGCAAAGAAAAGCCAGAAGTAGTTACATTCACATTTAAACATCACTCAGTAAGTGAGCTTGATGGAATGCGAGAAAAACCGATTTCTGAGTTCTTTGAGCAGATTATTGCTGACTGGGCGATCGAAGAACCATATAACAAAGAAAATTTAAACATATTGTTAGATAACTACCCATCAGCTTCTCGTGCTATTTCATCAACGTATTACAACGAGCTACTAGGTAACCGCGAAAAAAACTCCTAACGGTCGCCGAGGCGATGTATGGCGGAATGAGTTCAAAAGAATCGACTGAGTTCGAGCGTGCTTTTGGCTTTCCGCCTGATATTGATGATGTTGAGGTGTGGCCTGATGTTTGGGATTCGTATCAAGTATTTTCAGCTATGAATACACAGTGGCGTGTAGGTATGAATGGTATCACAGGCTTGGATTACAACCCATTAAACCAAATAATGGACTTACTCAACATCAAAGATAGAGCGACCGTTTTTAGCGATCTACGCATTATGGAAGCTAAGGCGTTAGATGTGATGCATAAGAGATCGTAATAATGAGCCGATCAGTGGTAAGCGTAGATTGGTGAGCAGGAAGAGAAAGTAAACAAAGGCATCCGTGCCATTATCAACGAGGGATAAGGGGGTTAGCGTGTGTATACAGCTGCTTATAACTTACAATGCAAGCATGAACAATTAAATTATGCTTGCATATAAATTTAATAATTGTATATAATGCAAGCAGCAAAACAATAAGGATGCTTGCATATGTCAAATAATAAAGAAGATGATTCAAAAAAAGAAGTAAAAGGTAAAGCTAAGGGGGGTATTGCTAGATCTAGGTCACTAACAGCGTCGCAGCGTTCAGCGCAAGCTAAATCTGGGGCAATTGCTAGGTGGGGATATAAAGCCACACATATGGGAAATTTTAAAGATTTGTTTGGTATTGATGCTGAATGTTATGTTCTGAATGATGATAAGAAAACTCCAGTGGTAACAAAGACAGGTCTTGCCGAGCTTCTAGGCCTTGGTCATCACGCTAGAGATGTAGATCAGGTTTTGTCGTCAAAGTATATGAGTGATTTCCGTGATCTGGAATTAATGGAAAAAATGAAAAATCCCTTTAAATTTCAATTCACTTCGAAGTCTAAAACAGTGCATCAAGCTCATGGTTATGACATATCTGTAATAGTTGATATTGGTAAGGCCTTGATAGAAGCTAGGGAGGCCGGATCTCTCCCGACAGCTAGGTTGGGAGCTGCAAATGCATCTCAAAAGTTGATTAATGCATCAGCAAAATCAGGAATCACAGGCGTTGCTTATGCTTTGGCTGGATACAGACCAGAAGTTCAGGAAGTAATTGACGCATTCAAAGCCTTTGTTAGGGAGGAAGCTAGGCAGTATGAGAAAGAGTTCCCTGATGAACTATATGAGGCATGGTACAAAATATATCAATTAAACAGGCCAGAGAGAGGAAGACCTTTTTTATTCAGTAAGCTAACAAATGAACAAATTTATATACCCCTGGCAAAAAGTAACGGAAAAATCCTTGATTTAGCCAGAAAGAATAAAGATGAAAATGGGAAAAAAGGGGATAAAATTCATCAGTTTTTAGCTGAAGTTGGGGTGAAAGCTCTAAAACAACAGATTGGTAAAGTTCTTGCTGTGTCTGAGTTATTTGATGATAAAGAGTCTTATGAGGCGGCTTTAATGAAAGTAAATAAAGCATAATTGAATAAGCAGTATAAATCAACCCACTCCGGTGGGTTTTTTGTTGCCTGAACCTAGCCCGTCCTTGGGCTCGGTGGTTATGGGGTAATTTCAGAGTCAATATTTCGTTTCATGGCCGGTAAATTATAAATTACCTGAGTTGCTGGGATGAGTAAGTTTTTGCATGCCACAATGCTTTCTGTAGATATGCTTTCTACAGGATATCGATTATCTAGCGGGATGAGGTTGCATTCACTACTACCAATGAATACCTGCCTAAATACAGATGACTTGTGATTGATTATAGCTAGTACAAAGTCACCATCTTTAACAGGTGTTCTGCTAGGGTCAAACACCACTATTGACCCAATTGGAAATGAAATACCCTCCCTGCTTGTATAGCTCATAGCGGCATCTTTTTGGGTAATAGCAAATGAACCGTAGCGTACATCTCCACTTATAGAAACATATTCATGCGCCCCTTCTCTGTATAGTTCATTTTTTATCCATGGAATAACATTATCAATATCTATCAGGGGGATAACCGTCATACTTTTATCGGCAGGCTTGTCTTTCATGCTAATAACTCTGACGTCACCTATATCTATTGAGTGACTGGCGAGCCATACAAAACTAACGTCAAGAGCATTTGCTAACTTCATTAGAGTTCCTATCCTTGGTTTAGACTCTCCAGCCTCATAAGCAGCTATTTGACGTTGAGATATACCAACCATATTTGCAAGTTCTTGCTGGGTTAGGTTCTGCCTAGACCTTTCTGATAATAGTCTTTGAGGAAAGCCATCTTCATATTGACTCATTATTTCTCCTAAATCTTCATGAAGTATGTTGATGTTTGTTTATTCATGAAGTAATATGAACTTGATGTTTTATTTTATGAGGATACATGATGAAGAACACCAAGACAATAAACCCTATACAACTACGCATGCCAGATGATCTTAAGGCCTACATATCTAAATCAGCAGACCAGTGTTTTAGAACTCTACATAGTGAAGTCTTGTATCGACTTAATCTTTTGAAGGAATTAGAAGAAAAAGGTGAAGTACGCATTCGATAAAAAGCCCCAGTTGCACGAACAACTGAGGCCAGTTGCCAAGTAAACCCTTACGAGGAATAAATGACATGAACATTGTAGCTAAAACAGATTTAACTTTCCAGAACTTCGCATTCAACCCTATCGTTGAAAATGGGCAAGTGTGGTTGACATCAACTGAAATTGCACAGGTATTAGGTTATAGCCGTACTGATAGTGTAAGTAAATTGTACTCACGTAATTCAGATGAGTTTACTGACTCTATGACAATGACCGTCAATATGACGTTCAACGGAATAAACAATAGCTTACGTAATAAAGTGGTTAGAGTTTACTCACTTCGTGGCGCTCACCTGATCGCAATGTTTGCATCGACTCCAGTGGCTAAAGAGTTTCGTAAATGGGTGCTGGATATTCTGGATAGAGAAGTAGCTGACAAGAAAGACTTACCAGTCGAAAAAGATAACTCAGTAAGTGCAAACGGATTATTAGCAAGATTAAGTCTGATTTGTACAACATGGGATGAGGCTAGAAAGGATATGGAAAA
Organism: Proteus sp. G4380; assembly: GCF_963885725.1. Taxonomy (NCBI): domain Bacteria; kingdom Pseudomonadati; phylum Pseudomonadota; class Gammaproteobacteria; order Enterobacterales; family Morganellaceae; genus Proteus; species Proteus sp. G4380. The sequence continues at coordinate 20,033 of NZ_CAWPAV010000105.1, read as the reverse complement.
CTTCGATCCGAAAATGGCAAAACATCTCAATTCAACAATGAGTATGTTTTTAATGTATTCACAACACATGAAAGGAATAGCTAAGACAAAACAACTTAAGAGGTTAACACATTGATAGGCACTAAAAACAGAAAAGCCAACAGGAGCGAACTGTTGGCTAATCCCAAACAAAACCTAAAAGGAATGTTTTATGAGTCAAATTACAGTAGCAAACAATAACTCAGTTGTCACGCAAAACCGTTTTACGGTTCCAGAAGTCTATTATCGTAACCAGAAGGTGATTACCACTGAATCACTGGCTATTGGTTATGGCGCGGAGATTAAAAGCATACAAAATAATTTCAATCGAAATCAATCTAGATTCGAAGAAGGTAAACATTACTTCAAGATTGAAGGTGATGAATTATCTATTTTGCGGTCATCATTTAGTGGAGTGCAAATATCGAACAAAGCTAGATTGCTTTATCTCTGGACAGAACGCGGAGCATCTCGCCACGCTAAAATGCTGGAAACTGATCAAGCATGGGATTTCTTTGAGTTACTCGAAGATACCTATTTTGGAACACGAAAAAATAATAACCTTCCTGGTAATTACATTGAAGCACTGGAAAACTTATTAAAAGCAGAAAAAGAGAAAGCAGTGATCGCAGCCGAGCGTGACCATGCAATAGAAACTAAAGCGTGGATTGGTAAAAAACGTGAAGCAACTTCAATGGCTACGGCATCTAAAGCTGTTCGTGAAAAGAATCGTCTTGCTGAAAAGCTAGGTGAAAGCAAAAAACACGCAACAGTATTAGCAGTAGAGAAGAAACTAAACAAAAAATTCAAATGGCAACCATTGAAGAAGTGGTGCAAAGAGAATGATGTAGAAATATCTACTGTTCATGATGATAGATACGGAACAGCTAACTCATACCCATCAGGCGCATGGAAGTCCGCTTATGATGTGGATTTAGCTAAATTGTTCTAATCACCCAAGCCAAGGACGGCTTGTTCGAGATCACATATTGCGCCTCTTAATTGAGGCTTTTTGCTTTGTTTTTTTAGGATGATATTGATACTACTAGTGACAACTAGGGATACGGATCACGGAACTAGATATAAAAAGTAAATTTACCTTTAGTAACGTAAAGATAATACATAACATAAGATTAGTTTATTACTCGCAAGGAATATTTATAATGAAAAAAATCTTACTTATTTCTGTATTATCACTTTCTAGTTCTGTTTTTGCTGCTGACTATCAAAAGGTTGGTGATTGGTTGGTCAGTAAGGAAGAAAATAAATTAACAGACAAAATAGATTATTACGCAATTCTTTCTGCAAAAGATAAAGATGTATCACTTGTGTTACGTTGCCAAAATGATAAGACTGAGGCTTATTTATCAATGAGGGACTATATTGGTAGCGGTTATAATTCCAAGGTGACTCTGCGAATAGATAAAGAAAAACCTTTAACTCAGTCATGGGGGATTGGAGAAGGTGGCACATCATTATTTGTACCTAAACCTGTATCATTAATTAAAAGTTTAGTGGGTAAAAAGAGTTTAATTTCTGGATATAGCCCGTATGGCAAAACTCAAGTGATAGCTGAATTTGATCTGGAAAATATAGATACGATAGCAAAAGAAATATCATCCGCTTGTAACTGGAAGTTATAATAAAAAGGAAGAAAGTTTGTAATGAAAAAGTTACTAGTAATACTTGCCATTCTAGCTATTACCTTATCTATTTTTGCTTATAATAAATTAACCATATTTACAGTACAGCCAATAGGTGCGATACCAGATGGTGTAACCGTTGTTATCTGGAAAAAGGGTGATATGAAGTTTTTTGAGAGTCCAGATAGCTTATGTATACAGAAAACTGGTGGAGTAAGCCTGTTGTGCAGAATGAGAATGTTAGGAAACGCAATTGATAAAGACGATATCATTATTAGATTCCCGTACAGCGAATATGCATACTTAAAATCAACCAACGGAAGGGTTTTTGATAGGTAATGAAATAGCGTTCGTTCTTTTGAGTTTTATTTCCAGTAAGTTAAATAGAGTGAAGCCTCTCAATGGGGCTTTTTTGTTTGCTTTAATTTGCATCTATACTCAGCTAACATTAAAAAAACTAAATAAAGAACCGAGAGGACGGGATGAGACAACTATTATTAATTATTGTTATTTTAATAGCAGGATTTTTGATTTATGGCGCAATTATGTCATCTTCACCAGAAAGCAAAGAAAAATCAAAAGACCGAAATGCAATAAGTTATTGTTGGAAGGAGTATGATAAAAAATCTCTTTCTGACGAACAAAAACGATTTATTGCTAGCTCATGTGAAAAGATGGAATCTGATTTTCGCTCTCGATATGGCGTGAACCCTTAGTTAAATAAATTAATAACATTATCAATAACCACCTTCGGGTGGTTTTTTTATATTTGGAGGAAATTAAATGGCAGATATAGCAACAATATCATTAAAGGCTGATACGTCAGATCTGGAGCGTGGCACACAAAAGTTAAAGGAGTTCGGCGATACAGCAGAGAAGGTAAGCGGTTCTTCGCGAAATTTAAATGACCAGTTTAATAGAGGGGTTGATCATCAAAAGAGAGCAGCCGACGCGATAAAGAGGCAAAAGAAAGAACTTGATGACTTATTAAATTCAATAAATCCAACCAATAAAGCATTTGATGCGCTTGATAAAGCCACTCAAAAATTAATAGAGGCAAATAAAAAAGGGATATTACCAAAGGATCAGTTTGCAGACTATAACGCCATACTTGAGCAGACTAGAGATAAATTAACACGAGTTAATATGTCTCTTACGGCTGAAGGGCGGGCGCTATTAGCTCAAGAGGCGGCAACAAATAGAGCCAAGCAAGCTGCTGATGATTTTTTAAATTCACTGAAAAATCAAACTGAAATTATAGGCAAAACGAGGACAGAGATTTTAGAGCTAAAAGCTGCTCAACTTGGTGTGTCGCAACAAGCTGCGCCGATGATCAATAAGCTAAAAGAGCAAGAAAAAGCCTTTATGAATGGCTCAATTACCATTGGTCAATATAAACAAGCAATGCGTCAACTTCCCATGCAAATGACAGATATTGTTACGTCATTAGCATCAGGAATGCCAGTCTGGATGGTGATGATACAACAAGGGGGGCAAATAAAGGACTCATTTGGTGGTGTCGGTAACTCACTAAAAGCGTTAGCATCACTTATTACCCCTGCAAGAGTTGCTATGTTTGGTTTTGCTGGTGCTGCGGCAGCTGTGGCGTTAGCCGCGTATAAAGGGTCGCAAGAATTTGGCGAGTATAATAAGCAGCTAATTCTTACTGGTGGTTATGCGGGAAGAACAGCGGCACAGCTAGATGCTTTGGCTAGAAGCTTGTCGGGGAATGGGATCGCTCAGTATGGAATGGCTGATACTATCTCAAAAGTAGTTGGATCTGGTTCTTTCTCGGGTCGAGATGTTGATATGGTATCTAAAACTGCTGCTGCTATGGAAAAGACCGTTGGTCAATCGGTTGATGAGACAATAAAGCAATTTCAGAGATTGCAAGAAGATCCAGTTAAAGCGGTCACTGAATTAGATAAGTCATTACATTTTTTAACTGCTACCCAATTAGAACAAATAACCACACTTCAGACGCAAGGAAAAGAGCAAGAAGCGGCTAAAATGGCTATGGAATCATATGCCAATGCTATGGATGAGCGAACCAAACAGATAAAGGAAAATCTAGGCCACCTTGAGAGAGCGTGGGAAGGGGTTAAAAACATGGCTAGTAGCGCATGGGATGCAATGCTAGACATCGGTAGGACGAAAAGTCTTGATCAGCAAATTAGAGAATATAAGGAAGCTTTAGTAGATGCACAAATAAAACCTGCTGGAGAAGATATATTACGATATAAAACAGGGTTAACTATAGATGAAGTTAGAAACAAACTAGCCTTGTTAGAGGAGGAAAAATTTCAACGTGACATTAAAAACACAAGAGAAAAAGCCGCAAGAGATGAGGAAGAGCGTAAAAAAGCGCAGTTTAGAGCCGATCAAGAATTAAAGCGACAATACGAAACCGCAGAGGAAAAGCACCAGAGACTACTCAAGGAGATAATAAATAATGCGGATGCATCTCAAGCTGCAAAAGATGAAGCCATCCGCCGAGAGAAAGAGCGTTACGAGAAAGAAAAAGCCAGAGGTAAAGGTAAAACCCCAACCTACCGACCAGATTATGGTACTAGAGTAGACGAATCAGCAAATCAAGCCCTACTATCCCTGCAAGCACAATTGAAGGTGCTAAAAGAGCATAAAACAGTCAGTGATGTGATTAGCTCTGAGCGTAAAAAGCTGTGGGATATGGAGGCGAAAATATCAATCCTTGAGGGGGCTCAGAAAACAAGGCAGTTAACCAAGGACGAAAAGGCGTTGCTTGCTAAAAAGGACTACATTCTTGCTTCTCAAGAAGCATTGGCCATAGCTGGTGATGATGTTGAGCTTCAAAAGCAAAAAAATAGAGAGCTAGACCAACAGAACAAATGGATGGACAACCTTAATGCAAAAATAAAAGCATTGAGGGAAGGAGCAGGGCTATCTAGCCGATTGCAACAAAGAGAAAGCGCATTAAATCAAGCTGACACTCCTGAAAAAAAGGACAAATTAAAGGAATGGTACGCTGAAGAAGACGCTATTCGTGCTAACTGGGAGTTAGGCGTTAAGAAAGGTTTTGCTGAATTCCAAGATCAGGCAACAAACGTTTACGGTAACGTAGCTCAAATTAGTCAATCAGCATTTCAGGGCATGAGTAACAGTCTCTCTGATTTTGTATTGACGGGCAAAGCTAATTTTGCTGACTTCACTCGCTCATTCTTAGAAATGACCACCAAGATGTTAATGCAGATGGCTATGCTAAATGCTATGAAAGCGGCATTTGGTGGTAGTGCGGTAGGTAATTTCTTTGGATTTGCAAGTGGTGGTTATACAGGCGATGGTGGAAAACATGATCCAGCGGGTGTAGTACATAAAGGCGAGTTCGTCTTTACCAAGGAAGCAACGCAACGATTAGGTATTGCCAACCTTTATCGACTAATGGATGCAGGAAAGCGAGGTTATGCTTCAGGTGGTCATGTCGGTGGTTCAGCGCCAATGTCGGTTACACAGCCAACAGCATTTATCGCTCGCAATCCTCAAATTGCTAGTGGTGGAAACGTACAGATTAATTTAGGAGATATTAATATTGAAAATGGACAACAGCAACAGCCGTCAAGTAATCAAGCCAATGCTTCATCATTAAAGCGTGAATTCCAGCAAATGGTGGAAAGTGGGGTTAACAATTTACTTAGAAACCCAGCATCTGCATTATCAAGAACAATCAAAGGCAATTAAGAGAGGTAGTTATGAAAATCAAAGTAGAGTTCCCATTGTTATCAAACAAATTTTCAGGAGTGGAAATTACAGGGGATGTAAAAAGATATGGCATTGGGGCCATAAAAATAAGTGAAAAACCTATATTAACGTCAGAAATTACAGTAATGGAGATAGTGGGAAATAATACCCCAGATGAAGAACCAAAGTTACAATTTAAGTACACAGAGGATTATAACCCAAATGAAACATTTGCTTCATTTATGGGGAGAGCGGAAAAATATGCAAGAACCATGATAGATCGCATAAAGGCGGCACAGTAACCGCCTTTATAATATGGTACTAATTATGTAAATGTGACTGAATGATACCAAACGCCTCGATAGTTACAGGACTATCATGCGATACTCTATTTAATTCACTAATAAGTTTTTTTTTTCAATATCAGACATATTCCTAATCATTACTTGAATTATATACTCTAAAGCAAGAGTACGTGTTTGAAGGGCCTCTATGTCTTTTGCCATTTCACTAACTAACATATTCAATTCTCCATCGAAGTAAGTCAGCCATTCCTTCGGTAAGTTTCTCTGGGCTGAATATATAAAATAACCTAATGGATATTTATTAATATCCTGATATTTGATCAGGCGGCTTTGTATCGCCTTTTTTATTGGAGTAACCAATGGAAGAGTTTAAATGGCGAACACAAATACAAGATTCGCCAAGCGGTGAGTTCAAGCATCGCATTAAAGAAGTTGAATTTGGAGATGGTTACAAACAAGTTGCTGGTGATGGTATTAATCCAGAATCTCAAACGTGGCCATTTGCTTATATGGGACTAAAAGATGAGGTGATGCCTATTTTTAAATTCATTCGGCGACACACAGCAAAATCATTTATTTGGACGCCTCCATTTGGTGAAAAAGGGCTTTATCGTGTTAAAGCTGATTCAATAACGATGCTCCCCATCTCTGATGGAGTAATGAAATTGACAGCTACGTTTGAACAGGCATTTAGCGCATGAATATCACAGCAGATGTACAAAAATTAGAGCCGGGTAATAAGGTTCAATTAATTGAGGTGGATGGTAGTGGGTTTGATGGCCCTATTCTTCGCTTCCATGCTTATAACTTACCTCACACACCGGAAGAAATAGAGAAATCTAATGGTGTTATCAAGCCAAAACCAATTTGGTGGCAAGGAAATGAATACGGAGCATGGCCTTACGAAGTTGAAGGAATGGCAAAAAATAGTGATGGTAGTCCAGCGAGACCATCTCTAAAGGTTGCCAATATAGATGGCTTAATTTCATCTCTATGTCTTCAGTTTGACGACATGGTGCAAGCCAAAGTAACTATTTATGAGACATTTGCTCACTATCTTGATGCTAAAAACTTTCCTGAGGGAAATTCAACAGCTAATCCAGACGAATGCTTTAAACAAGTTTATTACATCGATCGTAAAACTAATGAGGTGGCTGGCGAATCCGTAGAGTTCGAGCTGTCTAGCCCGTTTGATTTGCAGGGAGTAATGATACCCGTTCGACAAATTCATAACCTTTGTTATTGGTGCATGAAAGGCGATTATCGTAGTGGTAATGGGTGCTCATATTCAGGGAGTAAATATTTTGATGAGAGAGGAAACCCTGTTGATGATCCTGCGCTAGATAGTTGTGGTGGACTTATTAGTGATTGCAAAAAACGCTTTGGTGAGAATGAGCCATTAGATTTCGGAGGGTTTCCTGCTGCGGGGTTAACGAGATGATCACAAAAAAATTAAGGGAATCGATATTTCAACATGTAAAAGCTGAATATCCAAAAGAAGCTTGCGGAGTTATCTGTCAGAAAAGTCGAGTTAAAAAATACTTTCCTTGTAGCAATCTTTCAGATAGTCCAACAGAGCATTTTGAGCTTTCTCCAGAGGGTTACGCCCTTGCTGAGGACTGGGGAGAGCCAATAGCAATTGTGCACAGCCATTGTGGAGATGGTGTAACGACTCAACCTAGCGAAATAGATAAACTACAGTGTGATGCGACAGGATTACCTTGGGTGATCGCATCATGCCCAGAGGGTGATATTCGAATTATTTACCCTCGAGGTGAACGAGAATTAGAAGGACGGCCTTTTGTGTTGGGCTATGCTGATTGCTGGTCGTTAATTATGGACTACTACCACCAAAAACACGGTATTGAGTTACATAACTACAGCGTTGATCGGTATTGGTGGGAAGAAGGCGAAAACTTGTATATGGATAATTACCAAAAAGCAGGTTTTGTTGATATTGCTGGTGAGCCGAAAGAGGGTGACATGATCATCATGCAAGTGCAAGCCGATGTACCTAATCACGCTGGTGTGATTATGAATGGCATGTTACTTCACCATCTTTATGGTCAACTCAGCAGGTTGGTTCCTTACAGTGATTATTGGCGAGATAGAACCGTAAAAATTGTGCGGAGGAAAGAGTTTGTATGAGCCTAAAAACAATACGTCTATATGGTGTTCTTGGCGCAAAGTTTGGGCGTGAACACAAATTAGATATAGATTCACCTCGCGAAGCAATTAAGGCGCTCTCCGTGCTTTATGATGGGTTTGAGCCGTTTCTTGCTAATGCACACCTGAAAGGGCTGGAGTTTGCCGTATTTAAAGGTAAGCGCAACATTGCTGAAGATGAATTATATCTTGATACCACAGAAGAGATCCGCATAGCGCCAGTGATAAAAGGTAGCAAGCGTGGTGGGTTTTTCCAGACTATTTTAGGCGTAGCCATGATTGGTGCTGCCATGATGTTAGGTCCTGCAGGTTGGGCTGCATTCGGTGCGGGTGGTTTTGCTGGTGGTGCTTTAGCTATGGGCGGGGCAGCAATGGCGCTAGGTGGCGTAGTGCAAATGCTGTCACCTCAGCCGCGTGGCTTATCTGTGCGTCAAGACGCCGACAATAAACCTTCATACGCCTTTGGTGGTGTTGTAAACACAACCGCACAAGGAAATCCAGTTCCTTTACTTTATGGACTAGATAGGCGAGAAGTGGGTGGAGCGATAATCTCTGCAGGGATTTACACAGAAGATCAGCAATAACATAAACGAATTTCAGAATAGCCACTATGTGGCTTTTTTTATGGGTGAAATATGGAATTAATTCATGGTGCAAAAGGTGGTGGCGGTGGCGGACATACGCCCACGGAATCACCAGATAGCTTACTTTCTGAATCAACAGCTAAGATTTTATTGGCTATCTCAGAAGGTGAAATTGCTGGTGGCTTAGACGATACTCGTATTTTTCTTGATGATACACCGATTGGCAATGCGGACGGTACTAAGAATTTTGAGGGTGTCACTTGGGAATTTAGACCGGGTAGTGAACACCAAGAATACATTCAGGGTATCCCATCAGTAGATAGCGAAACATCGGTAGGGTTGGAATTAAAAGACGATCAGCCCTATGTGCGGAGCATTAATAACACTCAGCTATCTGCTGTGCGCATTAGACTATCTGTTCCTCAATTGTTTCAACAACACGATAACGGGGATACTACAGGCTATAGAATTGAATATGCTATTGACTTATCTACAGATGGTGCTGGATATAATGAAGTATTAAAGTCTGCTTTTGATGGTAAAACGACCAGCGAATACCAGCGAACACACCGCATTGACTTACCCAAGGCAAATACAGGTTGGCAGATCCGTGTCCGACGATTAACTAAGAATCAGAATACAGCCAGAATTGTTGATAAGGTTACTATCTCTGCTGTTACTGATGTTATCGATGCTAAATTGCGTTATCCAAATACGGCCCTATTGTTTATTACTTTCAATGCGCGTCAATTTAATAATCGCATCCCTAAAATTAGCGTTCGCCCAAAAGGTGGCTTGCTTATCAAAGTGCCCACGAATTATGACCCGATTAATCGGGCCTATTCAGGCGTATGGGATGGCACCTTTAAACTTGCAGCAACCAATAACCCGGCATGGGTATTTTATGATTTAGTACTCAATAATCGCTACGGCTGTGGTGACCGGATCCAGTCTTCTCAGGTTGAAAAGTGGGACCTGTATAAGATTGCGCAATATTGTGATGAATTGGTACCCGATGGGCATGGTGGTGATGGTAAGGAGCCTCGATTCCTGTGTGATGTTTATATTCAATCGCAAGAATCGGCATACCAAGTACTGAGAGATATAGCGGCTATTTTTCGTGGTATGACATTTTGGGCTGATAACAAGGTTAATGTTGTCGCTGATATGCCAGATAGTATTTTTAGAACGTTTACTAATGCCAATATTGTTGGAGGTAAGCCTACCTATTCAGGAGGTAGTCAGCAAAATCGATATACACAAGCATTAGTTTCCTACACAGACACCAATAACCACAGTAATGATGCGATTGAGGCTGTGGCCGATATTAAACTACAGCGTCGTTACGGAGTACGCAAAACTGAAATATCAGCGATAGGTTGCACTCGACAGACGGAGGCTAACCGTAGAGGTCGCTGGGCGTTACTCACCAATGCTAACGACAGAGTTATTAGTTTTGCGACAGGATTAGAGGGGGCAATACCTTCTCCTGGTCATATCATTGCTGTTGCCGATTCTACATTGGCTGGAAGAGATAATGGTGGACGTATATCGCGTGTAGAAGGCAGAAAAATAACACTTGATCGCAGAGCCAATATTAAAGCTGGTGATAGGTTGATTGTTAATCTGCCAAACGGGCGCTCAGAGGGAAGAACCGTATCACTGGTTGCTGATAATATCATTACAATTTCAACGGAGTACTCACAGGAACCAGAGAAAAACGCAGTTTGGACAGTTGATGCTGATGATTTAACATTACAACTTTATCGGGTCGTTAATATTACTGATAATGGCGATAATACATACACTATTACTGGCGCAATCCATAACCCAAGCAATTACGATCACATTGACTCTGGCGCAAGAATAGGTGAGCGTCCAATCACCATTGTTCCACCGAGTGTGCAAGCACCACCTAAAAACATTCGTATATCATCCTATTCTCAGGTTAATCAAGGTATTTCATTTATTACTCTGCGTGTTGATTGGGATGCAGTTGATAATGCCATTACCTATGAGGCTCAATGGCGGAGAGATAATAATAACTGGGTATCAATGCCAAGAACATCGACATGTGGGTTTGAAGTTGATGGCATTTATGCTGGTCGTTATCAGGTGAGAGTTCGTGCGATAAATGCGTCTGAAATATCCAGTGTATGGACTAATGCGCCAGAAACAACACTGACAGGAAAAGTAGGGAGCCCGCCTAAACCTGTAAACTTTAGAGCTTCACCGCTCGTATTTGGCATTAAGTTAGGCTGGGAATTTGGTGAAAACACCAGTGATACGTTAAAAACGGAAATTCAGTACAGCAAAACCAATAATGGTGAAGGTCTGATGCTGTTATCTGATGTTCCTTATCCCTCAAAAACCTATGAAATGGCAGGGTTATCAGCAGGTTTAACGTTTTATTTTAGAGCAAGACTGGTAGATAAAATAGGTAATCATTCCGAATGGACTGAGTTTATTCTGGGAGAATCTGAGTTTGATGCTAGTATTATTCTTGATGAATTAGCGGGGCAAATCAGCCGAGACCAACTCGCACAAGACTTATTGGGTGAAATTAACAGTAAAGCTAACCAAATCGATATTACTGAATTACATGAGTTGATGAGGATAAATCATGACAAGATTTTATCTGAGTTGATGAGGCATGGAGCAACGATTGAAGAAAGTGAAAAAAAATGGGAGGAGGCAGGAAAATTACTGGCTGAGCGGATAAATCAAGTTTCAACGGCAACAGAAGCACAGGCAGCCGCAATTAAACAAGAGCAACAAGCACGTATTGAGACTGATAAAACCGAAGCACAACAACGCCAATTCTTAGCCACTCAACTTCGTGGTGATTATACCGGTAATGATTTATCGAAAGTCACCGCAGGACTCATTTCCGCAGAGAAACAAGCACGTGTTACAGGCGACCAAGCAGAAGCGAAAGCCCGACAATCACTGGAAACACGGATGAATGGGAATGTTTCAGCGATTAATAAATCATTAGAAACCCTCACCTCGAAACAGCAAGCACAAACGCAAGAGATTTCAACGCTCAATTCAAATCTTAAGGGGAAAGCTGATAGCAGTGTGGTGAATGCGTTAAATACGCGAGTATCTAATATTGATGGCAAAGTGACGTCTGCAACCTCTCAGGTACAAACGTTATCCAGCAAATTAGATACAGTGAAAGCCGATTTAACGGAGTCTGTGGTGGTGGATTTAGATTTATCTAAACTCAATGAAAACACCTATTATCCGATTATTTTGCCATTAGTAACTTCTCGACGTTATGCCTTTAAGGTTTTTAGGACATTAGGGCAATATAGAGACAATAAACCGAGCTATGCGACTCACAATACCAAAGGTTTTGCCATGATTGTGGAATGGCAAGTGAGTGGTTCTGGATGGGGAACCCAGTCTGAAAACCGCATCATTGATAATTTTGATTGGCGATGGACAAATCAATCCCCTGTGATGGGGCCAGCTCAATTAACGAATGGTTCTGTGGAATATATCTATTTGCGAGGAGGGGCTAAATATCAGCTCACTAAGCATAAAAGTGTTAACCATCAAATTATCACCCGCACTTATACCAATAACAAACAATCGGTGGCACCAAAAGGATTTGTGGCGAATGAAGTACCTAAGTCCAGCGAACAGAAAGCCAATGCAACGGCGAATGCGGTAAACCAACTTGAAACTAAGGTGACTGAGGTCTCAGGTAAAGTGACCTCTACCGCCCAGCAAGTCACTCGCCTTGAAAGCCAAGTGGGTACAAGTTCAGCCAAAATCGAACAAACGTCGAAAGTGGTCACCGACATAAATGGCAAAATTTCCGCATCATGGACAATGAAAGTTCAGCAAGATAGCAAAGGGAATAAAGTCATTACGGGCATTGGCTTAGGGTTTAATGCACAAGGAAATAGCCAATTTCTGGTCAATGCCCAAAACTTTGCAGTGATATCGTCATTAAATGGCAAAGTGGTGACACCGTTTATCGTGAAGAATGGACAGGTGGTTGTTAATGAAGCTTTTATTGGTGATGCAACTATTACCAGTGCAAAAATAGCTAATGTATTGCAATCAACCAATTTCAGCCATGCAAACAAGGTGGGCTATCAACTTAATATGCGCACTGGTGAAGAAATTAAATATGGGAATAACGCTCAGGGGTACTGGATTGAAACAAACATATTAAAACGTTTGTTTGATAAAAAAGGCACAATGCGTATCAGAATGGGGATATGGTAATGGGCATGGGTTTAGAAATATATGATGAGAAAGGGCGACTCATTATTGGAGAAGACACTATTATACCGCGCCACTTGGGGCAATTTGACCTTCCTTTGTCCCAATATGGATCTCTTACTATTCCTGAGATTTCCTTAGGAGGTGAGGTTGTTTGCCATTTCTGGCTACGGTATCGCTCTCGATGGAGTGGTGAATTTCATGTAGATAAGCCTAATGAGAGAACAGAGTACTCCATATCTGGGAACACGTTAAATTACCGCGTTGATTACAATATCTATCGCTGGGAGAACAATGGCTCTGGTGGTGGGCAGACACAAGCGAATGACTCATTCTCAAGTCATGTTGTCGTATGGGTGGTGTGAAATGGTTGGTGTAGAAATTTACACAAATAATAGGCTGATACAATTAACCGATAAACTCGAAACAATATGTGTTTTGAGAAAAGCAACTCCTGATGAACTAACGTCATCATCAGGCCCTCATGATAGCTATCCGAGAATCTATGCGTTAAATAGCCAATGGATGGTTGCTCCGATTTCCAAGGTAAGCATACCTCAACACGGAGTTGGTCTTGAAGTTTATGATGAGCAAGGGAAAATGAAATTTTCATCTCTTGCTAAGTTGGTCTGCTTTGAGAAATATTATGATGTCAATGCGGGGAGCGCTGGCAAAGGCTCATTAAGAATCGCAGGCAAAAGTGGTCATCGGTATGGCATGATTAAGACTCGCTCTATGGGGTATTTTCATAATACAAACATACGAAGCTACATAGACCCTGACACGTGGGATGAAGTTTGGACATTCAAAAGATATAGCGAGCGTTATGTCTTGGTTGATGATGTGGGAGGGTTAACATTTGAGTATCGATACGAGTTCTTAGGAGAAGAGGATGGCTGGATAAGTATGCCTCCGAGTCGAGAAGGTTCTGGATTAATGGAACAAGGGCTTATGATAGACGTTTCAATGTTAGAAGATTAAATACCGCACTAATGTGGTTTTTTTGTATCTAAATTTTAGGAAATAAATCATGATATACACAACAGGCACTGTTAGCACAGTGTCAGGGTCTGCTATTGTCTCTGGCACAGGTACCATTATTTTAATTAAAAATGGTAATGCTAATTTTATTTATATGGTGGACAGGGTTAATAGCGATACAGAATTAGTCATTTCACAACCGGCTACATTTACCGTAAAAAACACTAGTTACAGCATTAATCTCACTGAGCCGAACTCATACAGCGACGCTAATAATCGTATGACCGCTATTGCATCAGATATTACGTAGTTCTTAAACGAGCAACGAGTTACGCTCGATGGTGTTAAAAAAGTGCTGGGGGATATTAGTAAAAAGTTAGATAAAAGTGGTGTGGACCTTTCAGGGATTTCGAAGTGCGATTACACGTAATACACAAATGGCTTATTGTGTGTTTCGACAAAAAATCCACCTTAAAGGCGGGCGCTATTGGTCTTTGCCGACAATATTATCGCATTTAGATAAGTGTGTTGTGTTTTATCATACCACCAACTCTCAAGCGGAAGTGAGCTATTTAGCGCATAAAAAGCAATTATACAGCTCAGCCCAAACAGACATTTATGTGTGTGTATTCGTTTCAGGAATGGTTTTGACCCCGAAGAAACGTTGGGGGGTTATCACTGTACAGTGAAGATGGAGCACGGGTCTTTAATACGGACTATCTGCCTTTTACCCGAGGACAATCAATGGCATTGTTATTACGGAAGGGGAGTGTAGAGACTCCATATAGCTTGCCTTTAGTCTGTGCAACCAGTCAGTTTGTGAATGCGTCTTATCAGGATGACCACATTGATTGGGCCAAGCGCAATACGGGGATATGGGGATTCGTTTTCGGGGAAAACAGATTTTTGTGAGTGAATGGATACGTGATGTTCATCGGCAACATCATGTAGAGCAACGTATTCCCTTTTATATCCTTAATGGTTCACATTATTTTTAATAAAATAAATACCTGTCTATATTTATGTAGGATACATGTCGTTTTTCTTTATTGGCATAATGATTTCTGCTGATAATGATTGTTTTGCTTTAATTATCTCTTTTTCATTTGAAAAATTATAATTAGGCAATAGTTCTTTAGGTTTGACACCTAAAATAAACGCGATAGAGAATAAATGTTCTACTGTTATTTTGGTATATCCATTCTCTATACGTGAATAGTGCTGTTGACTTATTTCCAATGAATGGGCTATTTCCCTCCCTGTCATCCCTAATTCTTTTCTTTTTTGCTTTATTCTATAAGCAATAATGGAATTAATTGTACTCATGAACTTCATTCTCCAACAATAAACAGATTTTTAAGTTTAACAGAGTAAAAAGCATTTGTTATAAAAGCATTTTACTCTACTTATAAAACTCAATTAATTTTTATTGATATGAAAAAGTAATCGTTGCTACTGCTTTTACACTTCCTGGCGTAATAGTATTTTCTGTTTTTATATAATTAGCTTTTAATTTTATACGTGGATTTATCTCTCCTCTATAATTTGAAAAATGCCATTGATTTTGATTTCCTTTGTTAGGAGTGTCTGAACCATAACTAATCGCAGTTACTTCATTATTTTTATATAATCTTAGCCCAACGCCTTTTGCCGTAGAATCCGTTGCTAATGTTAATATATCAGAACGATTCCCATGTTGGGTCGCATCATTTAATGTAGCATAAACATCAATACCGTCTTGGCATTGAAGTTGTATATTAACTTCCCCTCCTTGCACTTCTTTATACAAAGACGTGAACTGGGATTGATAGACAGTATTTAATGGAACAACATAATTCTTTTGATTCATCGAGCATGTTTGGCTTTGCACTTGGATGCGCCCTCCATTTAACATAACAGGAGCTGTTAATCTTTTATTATTCAAACTTGCCCGATTAGATTCCAATAAAATATGGCCCAGTTGTTTGGTTGGTATCGTTACATACCCATTAGGTAATCGTCCTGTTGCGACAAAAGCAACATATAAACGAGCACCAAAACTTCCAGTTGCACCATTATAAGCATTTGGATTTGTATTGGCGGCAACAGGATCAATATATATACTTGAGCTGTTTATGGGAACCAATGGCGTTGCAGGCCAATAGCCCGCCATACCAATAATAATACCTAGCCCTGGAACTCCAGTATCAAATATATCGAAATCGGAAGATTGAGTGTTATTTCCTTGGCGAAAGTTATATGTGATTTTGCCTATTTTAGGTAATGTAGGAGTAAATTTTCCACGCATTAATGCTATTAAACTACCGCCGTTAAATATATATCGATTACTTGTTCCGGTGAGTTCCCCTATCACTCGTGGGTAAGTATGGGCATCAGCAGGACCAATAACAACAACAGGGAGGGTAGATGTGTTGATTGTTATTGGAGACGGTACGTAGTCATCTGCACCAGCAACAGCCAGACTAGGGAATAGATTTAAAAGAAATAATATAACAAATATTCTTTTCATGTTTTGTTCCTAATTAGAGTGCGGTATACACTGAACAGGAATGATTTGAGGCCGCATGTCAGTTTCATTGTGTGTCGCATGATATGTAAATGAGCATTTATCGTCATGATTTGGTCCCCATATCACATCAAGTTGACCTTGTTTGGGAAGACCTCGGGTAAATAAGCGCCCAGCTTGAGCAACATATCCGACTAACTGTTCATGATCATCCAAAACCTCGGAAGCCATTGGAGGAGTACTGCCATCTGGCATACGAATATCAAACAGCAGGCTTCTCCCTGTTTGAGTATTAAATGTCACTAACGTGGCACTATTAGCACGAGGAATAATTTCTTGTTCTGTTGCTGATAATTCAACATTTAAATCTAAATTAGCGGGGTCGATACTAATTTGATTTTTTTCATAGGGTGTGACATAAGGCACAATACCATTACCCCAAAAATCTAATCGGCTACCTGGTGCATTATTAATAACCGCACCTTGTGCTCCTTTTGCATGGATAATGGTAAAAGTATCACTTAAATCATTACTCAATGTCACTCCATAAGGGTGTGCAACAACCGCCCCCGACGCCCCCAATGACATTTGACGATTATGTTGAGTATCTTGCCCGACGGTTGCGGTTACATTTACATAAGGTGAACGATAGCCTCCATTCATCGCATAGCCGGAAGGTCCACTTTCCTGACTATTACCTGAAATACCATAAGAGAATTGATTATCTTCCCCAGCGATACCGCTGATGGATGTTTGAATGCTGTTTTTCTCGCCTTTATTATAATTTAAGACAGTAGAAAAAATGGGGCTTTGAACACGCTCTCCCAAAGGAAGCGTAAAGTTCACATAAAATCTGTCATCTCGGCGTTGTTGCTCATTATCTCGTGATTGAGAAAAGCCAATCTGATAACCAAGTTTTTTCCAAAAATGGCTATATCCCATCTGATACTCATTACGACTTCCTTTATGCTCCCAGTAATTATAAGTGGTACCAGTTAAAAATATATTTCCCCATTTTTCACCTAATTCTTGATTAATTGAAACTTGGAATTGATTTTTAGGGCGATAAAATGCGGCACTTTTTATGGAAACATCATCAATAAATTCACTGTGATTAGCCAATAGCGCATCTTTCAAATGGTAAAAATCTTTAGATGAATAACGATAGGCTGCTAACGTGATATTTGTACTCGTGGTCGGAATATTGACGCTATAGCTAGTATGTAAACTGTAGCCTTTACGCGTTACGTTAGAGTGATTAAATGTTGTTCTGGACAATGTAATGTCAGATGCAATTGCCCCAATCGGCGTGTTAAAAGCAACACCAGCCAATCCTGCGGTATATTTTGAGCTTGTGGTCAGTCCACTATTTAAAGTGATATCATTTGTCAAACCATATTGATATGTGCCTTGTGCAATTAAATCATGATATGTCTCATTTGCATAACGATAGCGTCCCACTGACATTTGCCAACGGCTAAATCCGGGACGAATAAGTTGGGCAACAGAAGCAAAAGGAACCGTAAATGTTCTTGTTTGTCCATTAGATTCGGTTATTTGCACAAGAAGGTCGCCAGCATATCCACTGGGATACAAATCATTAATGACAAAGGGGCCAGCAGGCACAGTTGTTTCATAAAGGATGTGAGCATTTTGATAAATCGTAACTTTAGCATTACTATTAGCAATGCCTCGCACGATCGGAGCGTAGCCACGTAAAGAGTTGGGTAACATTCGTTCATCCGATGCTAATCGAATTCCCCGTAAGCTAAGGCTATCCATTAACTCGCCATTCGTATAAAAATCACCTAATGTGAATTGTGCCCGTAACCGAGCAATATCATGCGTCACATTTGTTTCGATATTCTGATATCCGGTAGAATGACCATTATTCCAGCTTTCACCACCACGGTGACGAAAAGCCCATCCCCATAAATTGAGTCCCGCTTTTAACCCAAGGTAAGTCTGCTCATTATTTATATCCGGAGTATTGTATTGATAATAGTTAACATCATAGTTGACAAATGCGGCAGGGACTCCACTTTGCCACTGTGCAGGGGCAATATATCCTCGAGGTCGAGTATTCACTTGTGCCTGAGGAATTTCTATATTCAGCTTTAAAGTGGATAAATCAAAATGA
The DNA here is from genome assembly GCF_963885725.1 of Proteus sp. G4380. Taxonomy (NCBI): domain Bacteria; kingdom Pseudomonadati; phylum Pseudomonadota; class Gammaproteobacteria; order Enterobacterales; family Morganellaceae; genus Proteus; species Proteus sp. G4380. Next base: position 1,734 of record NZ_CAWPAV010000105.1, on the reverse strand, counting down.
AATTTTGCTGAGGGGAGTCCTTCTGAGGCGGGATAACAAGTGGCTTTATAACTGTTTTCAGGAACAGTGCCTTTGACGACATCAATTAATGAAAGTAATTCCGGCGTTAGACATAACGTCGACGTATTCGCATTGTCAGTATATAAATACTGTACATTAGCTTTTCCTTTCCATTCATTATTGAGATAGATATCAGCGTAATACTTGCCCTCAGGAATAGGGTTGCCATAATTAAAGCGACGTATATCAATCGCATTCTTTCCTTGTACTGAATGCAAAAAGCTAGGATCAAATTCAGCTTCTTCAGCAGCGAATGAAGAAATTGTTATCACCCCAATCCCTAAAGCGACACAAAACGGAAGAGAATAACGATAGGAAATGAGGTGTAATTGGTTATTAAAATTCATTATATTACCTTATTCCAAAGTAGATTCACCTTGTTGGTATCCACCATAATCATTAACAACAACCCAAGTGACTTTATTTGTTAATATTGGCTTCTCTTTAAGTGAAAATATTTTTGAAGAAAAAGGAGCTATCATCCCACTTTGTTCAACAGGCGTTAGCTGTTTATCCTGACCCACTGAGATTTTGTTGTAAGTGATGTAATAAGGTGTTGGGTTAATCGCTTTAATGCGTAGTGCTCCTTCCTGATGCCAAGTCACTTTTTGGTAAGCATCATCAGGCGTTACGTTGAGATTATCAGGGCGAAAGAAAAACTTAATGCGACTACGAACGGCTAATTGTAAGTAATTGTTATTTCCCTCTGAGTTTTCCGAATTTTCTTCCAATTTAGGTTTTGCCGGAATGTCTAAGACATTTAAATAGAAAAGAGACTCTCTATCTTGTGGTAATGATTCACCGGTATAGACAATCCGGATGGTTTGCCCTGATTTCGGCTCCATACGAAATATGGGGGGAGTAATGATAAAAGGAACATGAATTGAATCTGGTGCTGCAGCTGCATCTCCGGTATCTAACCAAGACTGAATTAATGCGGGGGATTCATCGTCATTATTTAATTGAACATTAATACTTTTTTGCGTTGCGGGATAAACAACGCGAGTTCCCATAATAACCACACTGGCTTGAGCCACTATAGATACAGATAGAGTCAAGAAAATAAGAATGAACTTTAACATAGTACCTCTAGAAGAAAATGGGGCAGTTTTTCTGCCCCGTAAAACAAAAGCAATCGAATAAACCTTACTCGTAGGCAATGGTATAGTTGACGGTTGCTTTTACATCTCCAGCGGTAGATTGTCCGGTTGCGTAATATTGAGCAAAATATGGAAGGTTTACATTAGCATTGTCGATTTGTACTGGATGGACATCTTGTGTTGCAGAATCAGTACCTAACTGGATTGTTGTTGCTGCATCTGAGTTAAGTAATTGAACTTGAACATTATTTGCTTTAGTTCCTGTTGCTGTATTTTTTAAATTATGTGTAGTTAAATCAGTATCAGCGGATGGTTCAAAATATACTTTAACGTTTTTAGCACCATCTTTATCTGTGGAACAACCAGTTAACTTAATTGTAAATGGAGTTAAGCCTGCTGTTGTTGCTACATTATTTAATGTTGCGACTGAAACAGTCGGCAAAATAACAGCTAAATTTTTTGATTGGGTATCAACAGAACATGTTTGATCAACAACTTTACCTGTAAATGTAATTGTTCCGTCATACGCCATAGATGAGCCAGCAAATGCAGCAGAAAGAATAGTAGCTAGTGC
>NZ_CAWPAV010000104.1:0-23119 GCF_963885725.1 Proteus sp. G4380 | reverse complement strand
GAGGCCTTTATGGCCGTCGTTGAAAATGGATCCTTAAGTAAAGCTGCTCGTGTGATGAACCGAACGACACCACCTGTAGCGAAATCAATCAAAGATTTTGAAGCCGTGCTAGGGAAGCGCTTGTTTAAGCGGGAAAAGTTTGGTATGAGTTTAACGCAAGAAGGGTTAGAACTCTATAATGATTTAAAATCACTTTATCTGCAAGAAAAAGAGATAACAAAAAAACACACATCGGGCGTTATTAATAATAGCATTCATGTTTATTATGATTGGGGTAAAAGTCAATATTTAACAGCACTCTATCAAGCAGCCAATAAGAATTGTTCACATATAAATATGATGAGATTTTCGAAAGATAATTTTGAAGAGATACCAGATTATGATGGAAACACGTTAATCTTAAGCTCAGATAAAATTATTAGTGAAAAGTTTAGCTTAATACATCAAGTTAAAAATAAATATCTAGGAATATGTTGCCAACAAATGTTAGCACAAAAAGCACAAGAGAATATCAATACATTGCTAAAAGAAAATATTTGGTTATGTGATCCCGCTTTATATAAAACAGCAAAAATAAAGAAATTAGAAAATGAAATAGCGGATCAGGGTAAACCTGTCAGTATTAGATTGATGGATGATTTAAATTGTTGTTTAAACTTTATTCAAACTCACCATTCGCTATTATTTACTGATGAAAACCCGATTAAAAGTGAGGATGAAAAGCAACTGTGCTTTATACCTTTAACACAAACGGAAATGATTTATAATTGTTATATCTATAAATCTAAATATCACTCGAGTATATTGAACAGGTTTGTTGATTTAATAAAAGAATTGGAATGAAAAAATAGTGAAGAGTATTGAAGATGGTGGTGGGAGAAGGATTCGAACCTTCGAAGTCTGTGACGGCAGATTTACAGTCTGCTCCCTTTGGCCGCTTGGGTATCCCACCAACATTAAATTGTCTTGCTGTCCGTGACAGCGGGCGCAATAATACCAAATACCTGAGATGTGTAAAGTGCTATTTTAAGAAAAAGCGATCAACTGCTGTAAAAATATCCGCTTTGCTTAACTGTTGTGCTATATCGTATTGATTTTAGATAGAAAGCTATAGTGATTGACTTGGATGTGTAACAAAAAATAAAAAGAGCCTGTGATAAAATAACTATCTCAGGCTCTTGTTACTTTAGGCTTGTGTCGTAGTTACACTAATTTAAAACGGGTAAGCCTACAAAATAATTGTTCTGTTGCCATAAACAAAAACACGTTGCGAGAGCACCCAATAGAGGGCGTGGCTTAGTACGTTTTTCTCTACATCCCGTCCTGCGCGCATCATATCTTCTGCTGAAAAAGTGTGGTCTACGTTTATTACATTTTGAGTAATAATAGGGCCTTCATCTAAATTATCATTTACATAGTGAGCTGTGGCGCCAATAATTTTTACACCACGTTCATAGGCTTGATGATATGGGCGGGCGCCAATAAATGCCGGTAAGAAAGAATGATGAATATTAATAATTTGATTTGGGTAATGTTGTACAAATGCGGGGGTTAATACACGCATATATTTAGCTAATACCACATAATCAGGTTTGTATTGGTCAATTTGTGCTATCAGTTTTTCATCATGTTGATCACGGGTTAACCCTTCATGACTAATGAGATGGAAAGGGATCCCAAATTGCTCAACAAGGTGTTTTAGCGTGTCGTGATTACCAATAACTGCTGCAATTTCAACATCCAGATCACCAAAAGCGCTTTTCATTAAGAGGTCACCAATACAATGGGCTTCTTTAGTGACCATAATGACGATACGGCGGCGACCGGCAGTATTAAGCTCTCGCTGTGAGCCTTGTGGAAGTGCATCATCTAAATCGGCTAAAAAGGTTTCATCATTAAAAATGCCTTCTAGCTCAGTACGCATAAAAAAGCGGCCAGTGCGATGATCAACAAACTCATTATTTTGAACAATATTGAGCTGATGTTTATAACAAATATTAGTAATTTTTGCGATAAGTCCTTTCGCATCTGGACAAATAGTACGTAGTATTTTCTTTTGAGTATTTTGGTGTTGCATGTATGGATAAATCCTTTAATTTACTTCTGTGTTTGCAATTATTTTCTGTTGTGTTCACAACATTTTTTGTATTTACGGCCTGAGCCACAAGGACAGGGATCGTTTCGTCCTACTTTAGGCTGTACACCATCAATATAAAACCAGCAGTCGTCTATTTTTAGAAAACGAGAGCGTTCATGTAGATACTGCTTATCATCAGCATTTATTTCAATAAAGCAAGCTGAGAATTCAACAAAGGCTTCGTTATCACGAGGGTTTTCTTGTGCCGATATAATATGTAACCCTAGCCATTGTGTATTGGGAAACGTGGCGATTAACTCATCCCGTAAAGAAGGTGTACGACACGAAGGGTGCCATGTTTTGATTAGGTGATCTGCATTATGAGTCACAAAAGCACTATAGCGAGAGCGCATTAACGCTTGAGCTGTAGGGGCATTTTTTGTCCCTAATAAGTAAGGCTCACAGCACTCACTATAAGGCAATTGGCTATTGCAGGGGCATAAATTTGACAAGGTAATGTCCTGATCCATTTTTATACGACGATCCCCATCAGAAAAATAGCGATTAGGAATAATAAACGTCAATGTTGAACTAAACTAATAATGTAACGCTAAATAAACCGCAAGTGAAATGATAGTTATGGGTATTACTAATGAATAAAGCCTTAGTCGGTAAAAAAATTCTCATTATTGATGATGAGGTTGTATTTCGCACAATGCTCACTGAGTATTTTTCACACGAAAAGGCTTGCGTTTATGCGACTGACAATGGTAGCCAAGCATTGTTGTTACTTGAAGAGGGACTAAGACCTGATCTTATTTTATGTGATATCAGAATGCCTGTTATGAATGGGCCGACTTTTTTATGTCATCTAGAGCAGCGTCATTGGTCTTTTCCTGTTATTGCTATTTCATGTACTGACAACATGGCTGAAATTGATGATATGTTGCGCTTTGGCGCTCAGGACGTTTTTCTTAAGCCCGTAACTAATTTAGCTAAGTTAAAACAGAAGGTCATTGAAGTATTATGTCCAGGTTTTTTTGAGTCTGAATTAATTGCAAGGGGACAACTTGGACCTCTTTGGAATAACTTACGAGAACAGCCTCATTATATTCAATCCTTTGTTAAACAGATGCAACCGCAAGTTAAACAAATTGTCGCAGGATATAATGTTAATTATCGTCAATTAAATGATGCATCCCAAATGGGGTTGTTATTTGATATAGCGACTTTATCAAAAGATCAAATCATTTTTTACTGTGTTGACGTCTCTAATGATGAAGAAAATGGGTTACTCGTTGCGCTGCTTTTAAGGGTGGTTTTTAATCGTTTCCTAAAAGCTACTGAGAAAAGACGCTTCTTACCTAGTATGTATAACATATTGAATAAAATCAATAAAATGCTTGAGGATATGGGGGTGAGAGGATCATTCCCGCTGATTTTAGGTTATTACCACACCAAGGAAAAAAATATATTATTAGCGTCAGCAGGACTACGAGCTGAAATAAAAATAGAGAATAAAAAATATGTTTTAAATAGTAGTATACCTTTAGGAACACTACACTCTTTATATATTAACCAAATAAAGTGTGTGGGAATAGATTGGCAATGTAAAATTTGGAATCAGCACCATAAAATTAATTTAATGTTCTCACCTATACATAAACGTTAAATTTAGATTAAATAAAATCTGTTATTGCACATATATTAAACATAAATGAAGAACAATCTCAATTAAGCGATGATGCTCTGTTTATCCGTAGATATTAGCTGGTATACTCTGGCGATTATTTTTTTATATGTACCATAACATCATAGGAATATCATGGTACTTAATTTGTAGGAGAAGAGTAATGTCATCAGTGGTGCGTAAAGTAAGAAAAGCGGTGATCCCTGTTGCAGGGCTAGGAACAAGAATGTTGCCTGCCACCAAGGCTATCCCAAAAGAGATGCTACCTGTTGTTGATAAACCTTTAATTCAATATGTTGTTAATGAATGTATTGCAGCTGGCATCAATGAAATTGTGCTAGTTACACACTCTTCAAAAAATTCTATTGAAAACCATTTTGATACCAGTTTTGAATTAGAAGCTATTTTAGAAAAACGAGTTAAGCGTCAGTTGTTGGAAGAAGTACAAGGTATTTGTCCAAGTCACGTTACTATTATGCAAACTCGCCAAGGAATAGCAAAAGGATTAGGCCATGCCATTTTATGTGCAAAACCTTTGGTGGGTGATGAGCCTTTCGCTGTTATCTTGCCGGATGTTATTTTAGACCGATATAGTGCTGATCTGACTAAGGTTAATTTAAAAGAGATGCTTTCTCATTTTGAACAATCTGGCGCAAGTCAAATTTTAGTAGAGCCTGTTCCTGAAGAGGAAGTATCTAACTACGGGATTGTTGACTGCATGGGAGAACATTTACAGCCTGGCGACAGTAAACCCATTACTCGTGTGGTAGAAAAACCGAAGAAAGAAGAAGCACCTTCAAATTTATCTATTGTTGGTCGTTATGTGTTGTCTGAAAACATTTGGCCTTTATTAGCCAAAACGGCACCTGGAGCAGGGGATGAAATTCAATTAACTGACGCGATTGCAATGTTAATTGAAAAAGAGCCTGTAGAAGCTTATCACCTACAAGGAAAAAGCCACGATTGTGGTAATAAATTAGGTTATATGAAAGCTTTTGTTGAATATGGTTTACAGCACGAAGAGTTTGGCGAAGAGTTCACGAAATGGATAAAATCACTGCAAGCTTAATGTGTTGAGTAACAAAATTTAACGATTTATCTTGTTAATAGTGTCGCACTGTCATTTTAATTTTATAATGTGGTGCGGCATTTATTTATGGCTTAAAGCTTAAAAGTACCGCTATAAAAGATGATAAATTACAGTGCTAATATTGATATATATATCGGCATTGACTAGGTTAAGCGTTATGATGTTAATTGAGGTGATATTAAGCATGATAGCGCTTAGCGCAGAAATCAATTAATTGGGTTATTTGAGTATAATATGAAAATATTAGTAACAGGTGCAGCAGGATTTATTGGCTACCATTTAAGCCAGCGTTTGATAGAAATGGGTTATCATGTTGTCGGGATAGATAATCTCAATGATTATTATGATGTGCGCTTAAAAGAAGCACGATTAGCTAAACTTAATCAGTTGGATAACTTCCAATTTGATAAAATTGATATTACAGATTCAGTGAGTATTGCGCAATTATTTGCTGATCACCGTTTTGATCGAGTTATTCACTTGGCGGCTCAGCCTGGCGTTCGTTATTCAATTGAAAACCCAATGGCATATATCGATGCTAATATTGTAGGCCATATTAATATATTAGAAGGTTGTCGCCATCATAACGTTGGGCATTTGATTTATTCGTCATCAAGCTCGGTATATGGTTTAAATCAAAAGCAACCTTTCTCTACAGAAGATAGTGTTGATCATCCGGTATCACTTTATGCTGCGACGAAAAAAGCCAACGAATTAATGTCTCATAGCTATTCTCATTTATATCAGCTACCCACAACAGGACTGCGATTTTTTACCGTATATGGTCCTTGGGGGCGTCCTGATATGGCACTATTTAAATTTACTAAAGCTATGTTAGCGGGTGAGCCTATCGATGTTTATAATGGCGGAAATATGACCCGTGATTTCACTTATGTCGATGATATTGTCAGTTCTGTGGTACGTTTAATTAATATTATTCCTCAACCCAACCCAAATTGGACCGTAGAGCAGGGGGAAACTTCATCAAGTTCTGCACCTTATAAAATATATAATGTGGGTAATGGGCAACCTACAAAGTTAATGGATTTTATTACAGCAATAGAAAAATCACTCAATATTAAAGCTAAATTGAACTTAATGCCGATGCAAGATGGTGATGTACTTTCAACCTGTGCTGATTGTAGCGATTTAGCTCAGACAACAGGTTTTTCACCCAACACTGCAGTAGAGTATGGTGTGAAGCAGTTTGTGGATTGGTATGTAGATTATTACCAGCAATAATCAGAGCATAGATATAATGCACAAGACAAAAAGGAGCCTTAAAGCTCCTTTTTTATTATAAAATTAACTAATTAATTTTATCAATACATTCACTATATTTGTAAAGCCCTTTTTATTTAAAAGCTTCATCAGCCTATTAAAGTTAAACGCTCGTTTAATAAAAATGACTAAACAAGAAAAATACCCTTTTAATTTTTAAAAGGGTATTTTAAATAGAGTATGCATTAAATTAGATGAGGAAATCTTCTAAAGATTTGCCTTCTTCTTCAATTGCACGTTTGATTACAGCTGGTGTACGGCCTTGGCCTGTCCAAGTTTTAGTTTCACCATTATCATCAACGTATGAATATTTAGCAGGACGTGCTGCACGTTTAGCACGACCAGTTTTGCTTGCGCCAGCAGCTTCAAGCAGGTCAGTTGGATCAATACCATCGGCAATTAATAGCTCACGGTATTTTTGTAATTTTTGCTGACGTTCTTCAATTTCAGCTTGCATTGCTTGTTCTTCTTCGCGGCGTTCATTAACAACGACTTCAAGTTTCTCAAGCATTTCTTCTAAAGTTTCTAAAGAAGTTTCTCTTGCCTGTGCACGAAGAGTACGGATGTTATTTAATATTTTTAAAGATTCGCTCATTTTCCTGGTCTCAAATAAATGTTGTTGGCTGATGTAATACTAATAATAGATTGCTATTTAAAATTCTGCAATAGCTAAATACAAACCAAACGTAAATTTTCTTTTTTTAAAACGAATATCTTTACAAAAAAATATTAAAAGTTGGGGCATCTTTCGCCAATAAAGGAAATATTAGTAATGATATACATCTTTTAACTGGTGATAGCGCTAATGTAAAAGAATAGAAAACGTTGTCTACTTTTTTATAATAACGGATTTTTTTCTAAAAATGCGCTTAGAGTAACTTTCATAGTTTAATAACTGTATATCAAAGGCGGGGTTAATATGTTAAGTACCTATTAAGGCTATTTATTTTTTAAACAAAAAAATTGCCTCATCAGTGATCCTGCGCTTTTTTCGCTATATCTTTTATAGAAATAAAGGCTATAAATAGTTGTCGTTGATAACTTCTCGTTTGTTTATGTTAAACTGCTTCCCGCGATAATACACACTATTTAAGGAGAGAGCTGATGGCTCAGCTTTACTTTTATTATTCAGCTATGAATGCCGGAAAATCAACATCTTTATTGCAGTCTTCTTATAACTATAATGAGCGAGGAATGCGAACTTTGATTTTTACGGCAGCGATAGACACACGTTTTGCCAAGGGAAAAGTAACCTCAAGGATAGGGTTAAGTGCTGATGCATTGCTTTTCAGTGATGATATGAATATTCGTGATGCTATTTTAGCTGAAAATAATAAAGAGCCTATTCATTGTGTTTTGATTGATGAATGCCAATTTTTGACTAAAGCACATGTAGAGCAACTTTGTGAAATTACCGATAGTTATGATATACCCGTTTTAACCTATGGCTTAAGAACGGATTTTAGAGGTGAATTATTTACCGGTAGTGCTTATTTGCTTGCATGGGCTGACAAGCTCGTTGAGCTTAAAACAGTTTGTTACTGCGGGCGTAAAGCAAATAAAGTATTACGCTTAGCGGCAAATGGGAAAGTACTTTCAGACGGCGCACAAGTGGAAATAGGTGGTAATGAAAAATATGTTTCAGTGTGCCGCAAACATTATACAGAGGCTACGTTAAAAGGACGAATTGAACAGTTATAATGCAAAATTCCTCTTCTCTATTGTTAATTGGTGCGGGAATAGAGGGGGGGAAATATAATCGTCTAAATAAATGTTATCTCTTGTTATACTAAAAAAAGGTTATCTATTTTTAGAAGTTACGTTTTATATTTACTGTATTTTATAATTTATAACTGAAAATAGCATCAATAATGTAAAAAAATGTTAGTTTTTTTCTAGAAACATTTATTCGTTTTCTCCGTTTCATTATCTTTAATCAATAAAAAGGTAATCAGATATACGTAGGTTCTTTGTTTTGTGATGTAGATATTGATTTTTACAAATGTTCTAAGATGATGACATTTGATACTTCGCCATTATTTATAGTTTAATAAAACTGAATAAAGAAGAGAAAAAATGCTTGTGAGTGAAAAAATATTTCAACCATTTAATGGCTCAGGTGAAATGTTTATATCTAAATATTCATATTGGTTATGAGTAAAAAAGAGGAAACTGTGCTTAATAGACCAAATATAAACATGTGAATTACCACTAAAGTAGTATTTATTAGATAAAAAATACACAAATAGCCCCTACTTTGAATGTTATATACTGCTTAATAAGCAAAAGTGAGTTCGATAATATTTTATTGAAATTTTATTTTTATAAGTTTATTCCTTTCTTCGATAGATCAAAATCTTTTGATATTTCTCTTTTTTATGGTGTTGCGGTAAAAAGTGCTTATTAAAAAATAAGCACCTCATTTTATTACATTAATAGTGCCTACTTTTGCTCAACTCTCATTTTTGTGCGATAAGCCTTATCATAAGAATAATTGTGTCGTGTGGTTTAACTCAATGAGAAATTTTAGCGTTTTCATTTCTAGGTAATCAGATATCAAAGCGCTGTAAAGCACGTTAAGCGCTTAATCACGGTTAAGCTGAATAAAGAGATGGATGTTGATAAAAATGAGGGAGAGGGCGATTGGTGCTGTTTTAGCAACGTATACCTAAAAGTGATAATCACAAGGCGGCTCTCTCATCTATCTTGCTGGACGTCATATTAAATATAAGGAAGAAAAATAAATTGAGAGATAAGGGGATTAGAACATTATTGTTATCCATTGATAGACAAAATAAAACCAGCCTTGTGGCTGGTTTTATAGTAAAGCAATCATCGAAGATTGAAGGCTAATCTGTTAATACAGAGATAGCGCTATTATTTCTTACTGCTTTTTTTCGCAGGCTTCGCTTCTTTTACCTCAGCAACAGGGTGCTCGTTAAATTCGCGGCCGTAGTAAGAATCTAATAACAGTTGTTTTAACTCAGAGATCAGCGGATAACGTGGGTTAGCACCGGTACACTGATCATCAAACGCATCTTCTGATAATTTATCCACTTTCGCTAAGAAATCACTTTCTTGTACGCCCGCCTCACGGATAGAAGCAGGGATACCTAATGAAGATTTCATCTCTTCTAACCAAGCTAACAGTTTTTCAATCTTAGCGGCTGTGCGATCACCAGGAGCAGACAGTTCTAAGTGATCAGCAATTTCAGCATAACGACGACGTGCTTGTGGACGGTCATATTGGCTAAATGCAGTCTGTTTTGTTGGGTTATCATTCGCGTTATAACGAATAACGTTAGAAATTAATAACGCATTGGCAAGACCATGAGGAATATGGAATTCAGAGCCTAATTTATGCGCCATTGAGTGACAAACCCCTAAGAAGGCGTTAGCAAATGCAATACCTGCGATGGTGGCTGCATTGTGGACACGCTCACGAGCAACCGGATTTTTAGCACCTTCATGATAGCTTGCTGGCAGATATTCTTTCAGCAATTTCAGAGCTTGCAGTGCCTGACCATCAGAATACTCATTGGCTAATACAGAAACATAAGCTTCTAATGCGTGAGTCACCGCATCTAAACCACCAAAAGCACAGAGTGATTTAGGCATATTCATCACCAGATTGGCATCTACAATCGCCATATCTGGCGTTAATGCGTAGTCTGCTAATGGATATTTTTGGCCTGTTTCATCATCAGTCACAACAGCAAATGGTGTAACTTCAGAGCCTGTACCTGATGTTGTGGTAATTGCTACCATTTGAGCCTTCACACCCATTTTCGGGAATTTATAAATACGTTTACGGATATCCATAAAGCGTAATGCTAATTCTTCGAAGTGTGTTTCTGGGTGTTCATACATTACCCACATAATCTTAGCCGCATCCATTGGTGAACCGCCACCTAATGCGATGATCACATCAGGTTTAAAGCTGTTCATCTGCTCTGCACCTTTGCGTACGACACTTAATGTGGGATCTGCTTCAACTTCAAAGAAAACTTCCGTTTCAACACCAAATTTTTTCAGTACATTGGTCACTTCATCAACGTAACCGTTGTTGAATAAGAAACTGTCTGTAACGATAAATGCGCGTTTTTTACCATCAGTTGCAATCTCTTCCAGTGCAATAGGTAAGCAACCACGGCGGAAATAAATTGATTTAGGAAGTTTGTGCCACAACATATTTTCTGCTCTTTTCGCCACGGTTTTAGTGTTGATAAGGTGTTTTGGCCCTACGTTCTCAGAAATGGAGTTACCACCCCATGAGCCACAGCCTAAAGTGAGAGAAGGAGCGAGTTTAAAGTTGTATAAGTCACCAATACCCCCTTGTGATGCCGGTGTATTGATTAAAATACGGGAAGTTTTCATTTTGTCGCCAAAGTAGGCAACATGTTCAGGACAGTTGTCTTGATCGGTATATAAACAAGAAGTATGACCAATACCGCCCATTTCAACTAATTTTTCTGCTTTATGTACCGCATCTTCAAAGTTTTGTGCATGGTACATTGCTAACAGAGGCGATAGTTTTTCGTGAGCAAAAGGTTCTGCATCAGTAGTTTCTTTAACTTCACCAATTAAAATCTTAGTGTTAACAGGCACTTCAATACCGGCCATTTCTGCGATTTTCACTGCCGGTTGACCAACGATGGCCGCATTCAAGTTACCATCTTTTAAGATAATATCTTGAACAGCTTTTAACTCTTTACCGGTTAACATGTAGCCGCCGTGAGTGGCGAAACGTTCACGAACTTGTTTATAGATACTGTCTACGACGATAACAGATTGCTCTGAAGCACAAATAACCCCATTATCAAAGGTTTTTGACATCAAAATAGAAGCAACTGCACGTTTAATATCTGCTGAGTCATCAATAACAACAGGAGTATTACCCGCACCAACACCGATAGCAGGTTTACCTGAACTGTAAGCGGCTTTTACCATTCCTGGGCCACCTGTTGCTAAGATCAGGTTAATATCATCATGGTGCATTAATGCATTGGATAATGCCACTGAAGGTTCATCGATCCAGCCGATAATATCTTTTGGTGCACCCGCGGCGATTGCAGCGTTTAACACAATTTCAGCCGCACGGTTTGTGGCTAATTTCGCCCGTGGATGTGGAGAGAAAATAATACCGTTGCGTGTTTTTAAGCTGATTAATGCTTTAAAAATAGCGGTAGAAGTAGGGTTAGTGGTTGGCACGATACCACAGATAATACCGATAGGTTCAGCAATAGTGATAGTACCGTAGGTTAAATCTTCAGACAAAATACCGCAGGTTTTTTCGTCCTTATACGCATTGTAGATATATTCTGAAGCAAAGTGGTTTTTGATCACTTTATCTTCAACGATACCCATGCCAGACTCTTCAACAGCTAATTTTGCAAGAGGAATACGGGCGTCAGCGGCAGCTAATGCAGCAGCACGAAAAATTGCGTCAACTTTTTCTTGAGAAAAGTTAGCAAATTCAAGCTGAGCTTTTTTTACACGAGCAACCAGATCATTGAGTTCAGTAACGTTAGTTACAGACATAAAGAGACTCCTGATAAAATGTTAAACTTTTTAAGCAAATTAGCCGGTAAAATCATCACTAAATAAGAATAGCTCAAATCAAAATTTCTATACTTATTTAAGTCATTATTATTAGAAGCTCTAATTTGCTTAAAAAGCTAAGAAAAAACAATAACAAATACAAATATATTTTAAAAAGATCTCCTTTTTCTGAATGATGACAGCTTATCATCTTTCTAATTAATTAAAGTGATCTGCATCACAATAATAGCAAGCTGACACCTTTCAGCAAGTGTTTAAATGGTAATGATAATTAATTACAAAAATAAATGGACTATTTTTTTGTTGTAAGACTCTCTAGGATATAAAATTAAATCACTAGAGTTATGGTTGTTTACTAGCGAAAAATTTAGCCAAAATAATGTTAAGTAATAGAATTAACTGGTTTATTGATTTAAAGTAACGCGCATTTTTTGGAGTTACTCTATCTTTTAGAGCATAATTCGCATGTTTATTAGCCAAGAAGGGGCTTTTCATGGGGGCACTGCTGGATTTATCCGGTTATATTAAATTTTTTGTCGGTCTTTTTGCTATTGTAAACCCGATAGGGATCTTGCCTGTATTTATCAGTATGACGAGTTATCAAACGGATGCAGGACGTAATAAAACAAACTTAATTGCCAATGGCTCCGTTGCGATTATTTTGGTTATTTCCCTATTAATAGGTGATTCGATACTGAGTATTTTTGGCATCTCTATTGACTCATTTCGTATCGCTGGGGGGATGCTGATAGTGACAATCGCAATGACCATGATAAATGGGCGTTTAGGAGAAGATAAACAAAATAACCAAGAAAAAAATGAATCAGCAGTACGTAGCAGTGTTGCGGTGGTGCCTTTAGCATTACCGTTGATGGCAGGTCCTGGCGCAATTAGCTCCTGTATTGTTTGGAGTTCACGTTGGGAAGGGGTGACTAATTTCTTAGGTCTTGCTGCGACCAGTATTTTTTTTGCTTTTTGTTGCTGGTTACTGTTTCGTAGTGCCACTTTATTAGTTAAATACTTAGGTCAAACCGGTATCAACGTTGTCACGCGTATTATGGGGTTATTGTTGATGTCGTTAGGTATTGAATTTATTGTCACCGGGTTACGTTCTATTTTTCCGGGATTATTAGTATAAGCACAGTGTAATATTACCAATAGAGCAGTATTGATATTTAATACTGCTCTTATCATTTCTCTCTTTGTAATCTTTTTTGTTGCTATTTTTAATTAATCAAGACGATGAAGCCCTTGAGAAAGCGCTTTTCTATCATAATAGCAAGTCAATTGACCCTCTTCCATTAGCGCTGCGCTATCCGACATATGTGCAATAACATCTGCATCATGGCTGACCAAAAGGTAAGTCATGTTATGCTGTTTTTTTAAGGTATTAAGTAGATTTAAAATTTCTGCTTGTACCGACATATCCAGTGCAGAGGTAGGCTCATCTAACAATAACAACTGTGGTTGCAACAGTAATGCTCTGGCTATAGCCACACGTTGACGTTGTCCACCTGATAGTTGATGTGGATAACGATAAGCAATATCGCCTTCTAAGCCGACTTGCTCTAACGCTGAGGTTATTGTTGTTTTATCATAAGTAATATGATGAATTTTTAACGGCTCAATAAATGCTCGTTCTATCCGATGTTGAGGGTGTAATGAAGCATAGGGATCTTGAAACACCATCTGTATGTTACGGCGTAACTTACCTTGAAAGCGTTGCTGTGGCTTGATTGCTTGCCCTAACAACTTAATATCCCCTTGCCAATGATGTAATAATCCGGCTATAACCCGTAATACAGTTGATTTACCGCAACCAGAACGACCAATTAAACTAAAGGTTTCGCCTTGTTTAACCTGTAGATTGACACCTTTTACCACCTGCTTAATTTGTCTATTTTGTTCAAATTGAACGCGTAAATGATGAATATCAATTAGCATAAGGTGTACCTTTAAAATTCAGTGTTCTATCTAATACCGGTAATTGTGTGCCATAGGTACTCGCATTAGGGCGACAGGTCCATAAGGTGCGGGTGTATGGATGTGTGGCTTGAGATAATGCTTTTGCCTCAAGCTCATCCACTTGCTCTCCTTGATACATGACCATAACACGATCACAATATTCAGCCACTAAAGGTAGATCATGGCTAATTAACAACAAAGCCATATCTCGTTGTGCGCATTGGGTAATGATAAGTTCTAATATTTGATGTCGTAGCTGTGCATCTAGTGCGGAAGTTGGCTCATCCGCAATCAGTACCGTTGGGTTATTAATCAGCGCAATAGCGATCATCGCGCGTTGTCCCATACCGCCCGATAATTCACCGGGGTAGCGAGAAATACTCTGTTCCGGTAATCCCACGGAAAGCAAAGTTTCAGTAATTAATGCATGTCGCTCTTTATGGGATAATTTTTGATGGAGTTTTACCGTTTCTTCTACTTGCTGATAAATGGTTTTCACTGGGTTTAATGCATAACGAGGATCTTGTAATACCATTGATATTGTTTTTCCTCGTAACTGGTTCCATTGCTTAGGAGAATAAGCGAGGAGATCGTCCCCCATAAAATGCAATTTATCAGCAGAAACTTTGCCCGGCTTACGCACTAAGCCCATTAATGAGCGTGCCGTCATCGATTTTCCTGAACCAGATTCACCCACCAGCGCTAACCGCTCTTGTCCTAGCTGAAAAGAGACATTATTCACCACTCTAGCACGTGGAAAATCAATACACAGATTATCGACTTCGATTAAAGGGGCTTTATTCATGGCTTTCTCCTAATACATCGCGTAATCCATCACCCAATAAGTTAAAAGCAAGGCTACTGATCAAAATTGCCGTACCCGGAATAGCGGCCACCCACCACTGATCAAAAATAACGGGCATCCCTTCGGCAATCATTGCTCCCCATTCCGCCATGGGAGGGCGAGCACCTAGCCCAAGGAAACCTAAACCTGCTGCAGCAAGAATGATCACCGCTAAATTAAGGGCTAAACGTACAATGGCAGACGGTAAACATAAAGGAAGAATGTGCCCCCATAATAATCTAATACCTTTAATTCCCATCATTTCAGCGGCTGCAAGGTAATCACTTTTGCGTAAGTGTTGAATTTCACTACGGGCTTGGCGGGCATAAGCCGGCCATGCTGTAAGTGCAAGGGCTAATGCACCGTTAAGTAATCCCGGCCCTAACATGGCGACAAAGGCAAAGGCTAAAATTAAGGAGGGCATAGACATAATGATGTCGGTAAAACGCATTAAAATCCGCTCTGTCCAACCGCCGTAATAACCGGATAAAATGCCAATAAATAGCCCTAATGGTAGTGTTATCAAGGCAACAAGACCCACTAAACCTAACATTGGGCGTGTACCATAAATTAAGCGTGAAAGAATATCGCGACCATAACTATCAGTACCTAACCAGTGTGCGGCATTGGGGGCTAATAAGCGTTGTGCAGCGTGTTGCCAATTTGGATCATAAGGCGCTAGCCAAGGGGCAAAAATGGCAATTAGTAGCAGAAGGAGCAACAATGACAGACCGATAAACGCTGAAGGTGAGCGCGCTATTTTTGTTAAAAAGGAGAGTGACATTAGCGTAACCTCGGATCAGTCAGACGAATAACGATATCTGTCATATTATTAATCAGCACAAAACATAGACCAATAACAAGTGTGCCCCCCATAATTGCGGTGGTATCACCCGCAAAGAGAGCCGTTGTGAGATAACGACCAATCCCCGGCCAAGAAAATACCGTTTCTGTTAATACGGCACCTTCTAACATCCCTGTATAAGACAAGGCGATAATGGTCATCAATACACCGCGAATATTAGGTAATACATGGGTAAATAAGAGACGTAATTCGCCAATCCCTTTTGCTCTGGCGAGAGTGACATACTCTTTATTCATCTCATTTAAACAGGCAGAGCGTGTTAAACGGGTAATAGATGCCAGCGCAAAATAGGCTAGCAGAGAAACCGGTAATATGAGATGTGATAGAGCGTTTAGAAAGGCATCTTTATCACCTGCCAGTAGAGTGTCAATCAAGGCAAAGCCGGTTACAGGCTCAATGGTAAATTGATAAATATCATCCAAACGTCCTGGGCCTGCTGTCCATTGCAATGTGGCATAAAAAATAAGGAGTAGTATTAAACCTAACCAGAAAATAGGGACTGAGCTACCTAATAGCGTTAAAAAGCGTAAGATAAAATCAAAGGGGGTGCCAACAAAACGCGCACATAACACACCAAATAAAACCCCCAAACTAGCGCCAATGACTAAGGCGACAGTGGCTAATTCTAAAGTGGCTGGAAAGGTGGCGATTAAATCATCAAATACCGGTTGACCCGTTGACGTCGCCGTACCTAAATTTCCTTGCAATAGTGCTTCTACATAGTGGAAAAATTGCATGTAGATGGGTAAATCTAACCCTAACTCATGTTTTACTTGATTATAAGTTTCAATACTGGCGTGATCACCAACAATTTGTAAAACAGGATCCACAGGGGAAAACGCAGAAAGCGTAAAAGTAATAACCAGTAACCCTAAAAGTGTTAGCGCCAATGTCAATATACCTTGAACCAAGGTAAACAACTGGCTTTTTAGGCGAGTGGATATCGTGAGTGTATTCATACGGCAACAGCCTTGAAATCGCAAAAAATAGACCACTCACAATAACATGATTGTGAGTGGCGTCAGGAAAATGATCACTTAGTGACTTTGTCGTAATAGACCATATCGGCATTTAGACCTTGAGCATAACCTTTCACGTTATCCCGTAATACAATCTGATTTTTGCCTTGGTCGATAAACACGTAAGGTGAACTGCGTTGTAGCTCTTTTTGCATTTCAGTATAAAGGGACTGACGTTTAGCCTTATCCGCTTCATTAAGGGCGACGAGTGTTTGTTTACTTAACTCAGGAATATTCCAATTATTTAACCAAGCCACGGTATTTGATTGCCCGTCATTATAGGCAAAAGCGCTAGCATTGGAGTGAGCATCAAAATAGTCGGGGATCCAAAAACGGATCGCCGCTTGGTGCTGCCTTGCTCTCACTCGGCTATAAACTTGACTACCGGCAGCAGGTAACAGATCAACCTGTACACCCGCTTGTGCAAAGCTTGCTTGAATAGATTGTGCAACGGTGATGTAAGGAACTTTGTTTTCTACATCGAGAGTAAAACGTGCATGAGTAATTCCTGCTTTTGCTAAGATATCTTTCGCTTTTTGCGGATCAAAACTAAATGGATTATCTTCTAATGCCCCCGGTAATCCCACCGGTAAGAAACTTTGGTGAATAAAATATTGCCCACGCATTAAGTCATTGGTGATCCCTTTATAATCGACCAAATAGCGCGCTGCTTGCCAAAATGCCGGATTGCTAAGAAGCGGATTTCCGCTACCGGTATTAAACGCCATATAGACTTGCTCAGCAGAAGGGATATTTAAAATTTGAATGCCAGGTTTACCTGCTAATGCTGCAGTTTGGTCTGTACCTAAGTCACGGGCAATATCCGCATCGCCTTTTTCAATTAACAGACGGCGTGAAGCGGGATCGGGCACATTTTTGATAATAATATTGGCTATCTTAGGCGCACCGGTCGGTGAAAGAGGGTTAGCTTCTAACACAATGGCTTGGCGAGGTTTGTAGGCACGCATTTTATAAGCACCACTACCAGCCGAATTCATTTTTAGCCAATTATTACCAAAGTCATTATTTTTAATATGTGCGGCAATCAATTTCTCATCAACAATAGAAGCGATTGGTGTAGAAAGGATGTTAAGTACCACATCAGGGCTAACATCTGCTGTCCAACGTACTTCAATCTCTTTATCACTGACTTTTTTCAATAGGGTATTAATATTATCTGCTTTCCAACCTAGCACATTTAAAATAAAAGCAGGGGATTTATTCATCGTCACTGCACGCTGGTAAGAGAAGATAATATCTTCTGGGCGTACGCTATTACCGGAGGCAAATTTTGCATCCTGTTTAATTTTAAAGACGATAGATTTTTGTTCAGGGTGAGCCTGCCAACTCTCGACTAAAATTGGCTCGTTAATTTCTGGATTGTCACGGTTAGGCTGAACAATACGTTGATATAAACTTGGTACGGTCTGAATACTTGATAATTCGTTACTTTCGGCAGGATCAAGGCTAACAATATCATCAAGGCCTTGTACTACAATCAATGTATTGGCGGGTGTTGCTGCCAATACAGGGGCACTGAGAGCACCCATCACAAGTAATGATAATAATTTGGTTTTCACTTTCATTGGACGCTCCCTGAAATAGTCTCGCTTTCGTTATTATGTCAATAACTTATTAGTTATTACTTTTGGAAATTAACTTAGGCAAAATAAGCGCATTTCGCAAAGTTTTTATTACACTTATATATAACACCTCGTTATAAGCCTTTTGAATTAATTATGGTTGAGGAATAATTAATCGCAACAAACGACGAATAAAATACTACTTTGGTAGTAATATGTTGACTATTAAGTTGTATTGGCTGAATTGATTAAGCTGTATTTGATATTCATCAATATCTCTTATGAGTAGCCTCGTATTTTAACCTTAGATACCTTTAGATCTGAGGCAAAAATGAGCAAGAAAACACTCGCAATCATCGGTAACGGCATGGTTGGACACCGTTATATAGAAGAATTGATTGATAAGGGCGGCAATGAAACGTTCAATATTATCGTCTTTTGTGAAGAACCTCGTATTGCATATGATAGAGTCCATCTCTCTTCCTATTTTTCTCATCACACCGCTGAAGAGCTCTCGTTAGTTAAACCCGGTTATTACGAGAAACATCATATTGAAGTATTAGTGGGTGAGCGTGTGATCACCATTAATCGTGAAGAAAAAGTGGTGCACACCAATACCGGGCGTTGTGTTAGCTACGACAAATTGATCATGGCAACAGGCTCCTACCCATGGGTTCCTCCTATTAATGGAAACAACTCACCAGATTGTTTTGTTTACCGAACTATTGAAGATTTAAATGCGATTGAAGCTTGTGCTCGTTTAAGCCGTAAAGGGGCGGTTATTGGCGGCGGGCTGTTAGGTTTAGAAGCCGCTGGTGCGCTAAAAAGTTTAGGTATTGAAACTCATGTGATTGAATTTGCGCCAACGCTAATGGCAGAACAGCTTGATAGCATGGGAGGAGAGCAACTTAAACGCAAAATAGAGCGCATGGGGGTTAAAGTACACACAGCGAAAAACACCCAAGCGATCTTATCGACAGGGGAAAATGCGCGTAAAACATTACAGTTTGCCGATGGCTCCTCACTTGAGGTTGATTTTGTCGTATTTTCAACCGGTATACGTCCGAAAGATAAATTAGCACGCCAATGTTCTCTCGATATAGCACCACGAGGGGGGATTGTGATTAATGACTATTGCCAAACCTCAGATGCGGATATTTATGCCATTGGGGAGTGTGCTTCTTGGCATAACCAAACGTTTGGGTTAGTTGCCCCGGGTTATAAAATGGCTCAGGTGGCCGTTGATCATCTATTAGGTCAACAGACTGCATTCCAAGGGGCGGATTTAAGTGCAAAATTAAAACTACTCGGGGTTGATGTAGGGGGAATTGGTGATGCTCATGGTCGCCAAGCAGGTTGTCGTAGCTATATTTATCTTGATGAAGGTAAAGAGATTTATAAACGCCTGATAGTGAGTGAAGACAATAAATACCTATTAGGTGCGGTATTGGTTGGGGACACGGAAGATTATGGCAATCTGTTACAGTTAGCATTAAATACAATTGAATTACCAGAACATCCTGACACATTAATCTTACCTGCTCATGCTGGAAGTAAACCGGCAATCGGGGTTGATTCATTACCTGAAACAGCACAAATTTGCTCCTGTTTTGATGTAAGCAAAGGCGACATTATTCAAGCTATTGAACGAGGTTGTCATACGGTTGCGGCGATTAAAGCAGAAACAAAAGCGGGAACGGGGTGTGGGGGATGTATTCCGCTTATCACTCAAGTATTAAATGCGGAACTCACAAAACAAGGTATTGAAGTTAACCATCACCTTTGTGAACACTTTCACTATTCTCGCCAAGAGCTTTATCATCTTATTCGTGTTGAAGGGCTGAAAAGTTTTGATGAACTATTGAAAAAACATGGTCAAGGCTATGGCTGTGAAATTTGTAAACCAACCGTCGGCTCTCTGCTGGCTTCGTGTTGGAACGACTATATCTTGCGTGATGACTTAGTTGCGCTACAAGATACGAATGATAACTTCCTCGCCAATCTGCAAAAAGATGGCACTTACTCTATTATTCCACGCTCCCCCGGCGGTGAAATTACGCCAGCGGGTATTATTGCGATTGGACAAATTGCACAAGAATACAATTTATACACCAAAATCACAGGCTCTCAACGTATGGCGATGTTTGGTGCACAGAAGCAAGATTTACCGGCGATTTGGCAGAAATTAATTGCCGCGGGTTTTGAAACAGGCCATGCCTATGCCAAAGCGATCCGTATGGTAAAAACTTGTGTAGGAAACAGTTGGTGTCGTTTTGGGGTTGGCGATAGTGTTGGATTAGGTGTCTTTTTAGAACATCGTTATAAAGGGATCCGCACGCCGCATAAAATGAAATTTGGGGTATCTGGTTGTACCCGTGAATGCTCCGAAGCTCAGGGGAAAGATGTAGGGATTATTGCCACAGAAAAAGGCTGGAATCTCTATTTTGGTGGTAATGGGGGCATGAAACCACGTCATGGCGATCTATTCGCGGCGGATTTAGATGAAGAAACGCTGATCCATTATATTGACCGCTTTATGATGTTCTATATCCGTACTGCAGACAAATTACAACGAACCTCCGTTTGGTTAGAAAGCCTAGAAGGGGGCGTTGAATATTTACGTGAGGTCATTATTCACGACAAGTTAGGCTTAAATGCACAGTTAGAAAAAGAGCTTAAAGTTTTACAAGAGCGCGTAGCCTGTGAGTGGCAAGAAACCCTTGATTCACCACAAGCATTGAAACGTTTTGCGCACTTTATTAACAATCCGATGCCCGATCCTAATATACAGATGGTAAAAGAGCGTGCTCAGCATCGTCCTGCCCGCGTGCATGAACGTATTGATATCAAAATGGTAACAGAGGAGACGCAATCATGAGTCAATGGATAGCGGTTTGCCAATTAGATGACATCACTGTGGGGACTGGCGTTTGTGCGCTGGTGGAGCAAGATCAGGTGGCTATTTTCCGTCCATACCAAGATGAACGGCTCTACGCATTAAGTAATATTGATCCCTTCGCGCAAGCGAGTGTTTTATCACGGGGATTAATTGCAGAGCATAACAATGAGTTATATATCGTCAGTCCACTGAAAAAGCAGCATTTTCGCTTAACAGATGGTTATTGCCTTGAAGATGAGCACTATTCAATTACTCATTATGAAGTCAAAGTCGAAGGCAATACCGTCAGTGTGCGTTCGCGTCATTGATAAAACCAATAAATAGGGGAACCCAGATGGATTATTTTCCAATATTCTGTCAGCTCAACAATAAACCTTGTTTATTAGTAGGTGGCGGTGAAGTAGCAGAGCGTAAGGCACGTTTACTGATGGACGCGGGGGCGGTTATATCCGTCGTTGCACCGACATTCACACCACAATTTATGCAGTGGCAAAACGAGCAACGATTACAGTGTTTCACGGCTGAATTTAGTGTTGCTGATTTAGCTGACAAATGGCTAGTCATTGCGGCCACAGATAATGAGCAAGTGAATCAACTCGTCTATCAGCAGGCCACAGAACAACGCATTTTTTGTAACGTGGTTGACTCGCCCAAGCAAGCTAGCTTTATTATGCCCTCAGTGATTGACCGTTCCCCTATTATGGTTGCAATTTCTTCGGGAGGAAAAGCCCCAGTACTTGCACGTATCTTACGTGAAAAAATGGAACAGTGGTTGCCCAACTCGCTAGGCGCTTTAGCGCAGTTAGCAGGGAAATTACGTGAGCAAGTTAAACAACGTTTTGCCACCATGGGTGCTAGACGCTATTTTTGGGAGCGTTTTTTTGCAGATAAAGCGCTACAAGCGGAAATTGATGCAGGTAGAGATAACGGTATTCAACAACGTATCAGCACATTGCTAGCGGAAAATAACCAACCCCAAGGGAGTGTGGTGTTGGTGGGAGCAGGCCCTGGAGATGCTGGATTAATGACCATTAAAGGGCTGCAACAATGTCAGCAAGCCGATGTCGTGGTTTATGATAGATTAGTCTCTGATGAGGTTATGCATTTAGTGCGCAGAGATGCTGAACGTATTTATGTTGGTAAACGAGCTGGTTTTCATTGTGTTCCTCAAGAGGATATTAACCAAATTCTTATTAATCACGCTAAGGCAGGGAAAAGGGTAGTGAGGTTAAAAGGGGGTGATCCTTTTATTTTTGGTCGAGGAAGTGAAGAGTTAGAAGCTTTAATTGAGCATCAAATACCTTTTTCTGTGGTGCCCGGCATTACCGCGGCATCAGGCTGTACCACTTATGCCGGTATTCCGTTAACACATCGGGATTATGCACAAAGTGTGCGTTTTATTACTGGGCATGGAAAAGGGCTGAACGACGCACAATGGCAATGTATCGCACAAGATAACCAAACTTTGGTTTTTTATATGGGGCTAAGTAAAGCCGATTACATTCAGCAAATGTTACTTAATCAGCATATGCGTGCCACTATGCCAGTAGCAATAGTAGAAAAAGGTACACTGGCGACACAAAAAGTGGTTGTTGGTCAATTACAGCAACTAACTGAAATGGCAAGCTCAATGAAAAGTCCTGCATTAATTATTGTTGGTGAAGTCGTCAGTTTAAATCAAAAGCTACAATGGTTTGGTACGACTTTAGCCAATTAAAGCAAAAATTTTGAAGAAGTAGGCTAACGCTCAGAATATCCTTTATGGTTCATAACAACGATAAAGGATATTTTTTTGCTAATTCATCGGGATATAAATGAAAATAGTACTGATTTTAATTGCATTTCAAAAAATATATTAATTTTTAAAAACAAATAATAAAAATGTTTTTTTATTAATCTACCGTTATTTTTAGATTAGCCAGTTTCTGTCATTTAAAGACAGATTTGTTATTGTTTATAATCAAGTTGTGTGAAAAAAAACTTACACCGAACACATCATAAAGTTCTGTATCCTCGCTAAAAACCCATCTGATTATATTAATTTTGTGAGCTATGTAGGTTTTCTATCTATAAAAGTTGCGCGGTGTTAATTAAATGTTTATTTGTTGTTGTAGATAGCGTGATGAGAATTTTCTTTTTTCATAAGATAGAAGTCTACTGGGCTTAGTAAAGTTTAAGTGATAATAACACCGCACTAATTGACAAAATTCACTATAAGTGTAAAAAAGAAGAATATTGTTATTA
>NZ_CAWPAV010000103.1:0-202 GCF_963885725.1 Proteus sp. G4380 | reverse complement strand
CGGAGCAAGAGCGCCTAGCCAAACTGCAAGCTGAGCAAGAAAAAGCAGAGCAAGAGCGCCTAGCCAGACTGCAAGCTGAGCAGGAAAAAACGGAGCAAGAGCGCCTAGCCAGACTGCAAGCTGAGCAAGAAAAAGCGAAGCAAGAAAAAGCGAAGCAAGAAAAAGCGGAGCAAGAGCGCCTAGCCAGACTGCAAGCTGAGCA
>NZ_CAWPAV010000102.1:0-30229 GCF_963885725.1 Proteus sp. G4380 | reverse complement strand
AGCAAGAAAAAGCGGAGCAAGAGCGCCTAGCCAGACTGCAAGCTGAGCAGGAAAAAGCGAAGCAAGAAAAAGCGGAGCAAGAGCGCCTAGCCAGACTGCAAGCTGATAAAGAACTTCCCCCTGTAGAAGATGAACAAGTACAACAGGCTAAAGCAAAGGTAAAAGAGAAAAAAACAACAAAATCATCGACAGCTATCAGCAAACCAATCGATATAGAAAACAGTTATAAATCCATGCAATTAATGGCTGAAAATAGCTATAAACTTATCGATATGCAACAGGGTCAATTGCGTTATTTAGCTTCCGCCAACTGTTCTGTCGGTACTGAAAAAGCATGTCTTAGTGGCTTCACACACTATCAAAATATTGATAAAGCCAACGCTATACAAACGGGCATTAGTGGAGCTTATCGTTTTGATATCAATCAGACACCATTAGTGGTTGGTCTTGCTATTGATAGCGATAGCTACTCTTCTTTACCCACAGGCTATGAATATCGAGGATACCCTTTACCGTTAATTGGTTTTAGCGTTGATTTAATCCCGTCACTAAACCCAACCTCGAATGGCAATGCATTACATCTTTCATTAAAAGGGGCATATGTAAACCGCAAAGTCACGATTAAAAGACCAATATTAGATAATATCGAAGCGGGTAAAGGCCAAGCAAGAATCTCCGGTTATTATATTGATTTACAAGGATATTATCCTTACACACTCAATAACCTTATCACTGTAACGCCTTTTGCAGGACTTACTTTTAATCAAACATCACGCTCTGCTTATAGCGAAACACAAGGGACTAAACTTGCAGTCCATTATCAAGAACTTAATGCACATTCATTGCTTGCAAAAATAGGATTAGGAATAGAGTATACAGTCAATGCCAAACTCAAACTGGACAGCAAAGCGGGTTTATTATGGCATTTATCACATCACCAAGGTGACTTCCAAAGTCATATTGATTATCTAGGTCAGCAAAAAATTAACTATAACGACAACAAAAAACAGTTAGCACAGCGTCCATTTGCTAGTGTAGGGCTAACTTACCAACTAGATAAACAGTCATCTGTTAATACGACAACAAATTGGCAAATGACCCCTTATCGTAATCAAGATATTCATATGGGTATTGGTTATACATATCGTTTTTAATTCCTTATTATTATTATAATTAGTAGTAATAGTTTGCTTCCTATATTTCAAAATACAGGAAGCTTTTTTTTATTAAAATCGCTCTAGTATCCTTTTTACTATCAACATATTTTTTCCTTATCTACCCACCATATTCTGGTAGATACTTTTTCTAGTAAGGCTTTATTGTGACTAAAGATAATTAAACTTAAAGGACGTTTTTGACTTTCATCGATTAATACTTGCCAAATTTTGGCTTGGATCTGTGCATCTAATTGTGCAGTCACTTCATCTGCAATTAATAATTGTGTTCGAGGATCAAGTGCTCGTAGTAATGCAATACGTGCCAATTCTCCTCCTGATAACTCATTAGGCCTACGGGTTAACCACTCTGGCTCTATCATCAATTTTTCAAGCCACAGGCTATCAGGCACCCATGCATCACGTACACTCTCTCCGGTTGTTCTAAATGGATTAAAACATTTATCAGGATGTTGCGGAACCAATTGAATGGGACAATAACCTTTCTTAGGCAGAGGTTGCTGATTAAAAAGAATTTGCCCACTAGTCGGCATTTGCCATTGTGCTAATACACGACCTAACGTTGTTTTTCCTCTACCACTTGGCGCAGAAATGCCTAAGCGCTCTCCCGCCTCTAATGAAAAAGAGAGATCATGCCATAACATCTTACCGGCTTGTTGCACAGAGAGTTGTTGTAGCGCTAAAAGTGGCATAAAAATAACCTCAAAAATAGGGTTCTCTAAGAGAAAAAGGTATATAAAGAAGATAATCTATCACTGCTCAATATGGGTATGGGTTGCAAGCCCCCTCTTGTAGATCTAAAAACTGCTGTTCAGGCAGTGCATTCCACAATGTTTTTAGCCACTCACTCCCACCATGATGATAAAGCGCTTTAGCAGCGACTATCTCATTTAGCTCCCCTTGCCTCAACACAGCAATGGTATCGGCATAACGAGCAGCCAAAGCTAAATCATGGGTGACCCATAGGACTGATTTACCTTGATGACATAACTCTTTTAAATGCTCTAGCAATAAACAAGCGTGTTCATCATCAAGCCATGATGTTATCTCATCAGCCAGTATATATTGTGCATTAGATAATGTTGCATTGCAGGCGAGTACTCGTTTAGCCATTCCCCCCGATAATTTTGCGGGGTAAGTTTTCACTAACGAGCTAGAGAGGTGATATAAACCAAATTGGTGTTTAATATCTTCATAGGTGATATCAGCACCACTTAACCGCGCTGAACGGCCCAGTTGTTCACCAATGCTAATTAACGGATTAAGCGCTGTTACACCTTGAGGAATATAGCAAAAAGTATTACCACGATAAGCAATAAGCTCTCGCTCGGTTAACGGATGCCCATTAAGTTTAATTGTGCCTCGGGTTCGCATATTAGCAGGTAGTAGTCCCAATGCACTTTGCAGGAGTAAACTTTTACCTTCACCGCTGCCCCCCACTAAAGCCAGCATTTTGCCAGGTTTAATATCAAGAGAAATAGATTTTAATAAAGGCTGCCAAGTGCGCTTTCCTAACCAACGAAACTGCGCAATATCAATGGAAAGCTGTTCAAAACTTAACATCCTGCCCCTCTTAACCATAGTTGCTGCATGGCTTTAGCAAATTGATCAAATATCAATACCAAGCACATTAAAATTAATCCGGGAAAAAACACCATCCACCAAGCACCGGTACTTAAATAACGTAAGGCATCCGCTAATAGCAATCCAAGAGAAGGCTCATGCGCTGCTTGCCCAAAACCTAAAAAGCTCAACGCAGCACTATGCAATACCGCATGTGGAAACATAAGCAACGTTCCTACAATCCATTGCGGTAATAACATTGGGATATAGTGTTTTTTCACACACTCAAAAGGTGTATTGCCAATACGGCGAGATAGCATCACATAATCTGCTTCACGAATACGTTGAATTTCACCACGTAAAATTAGGGCTAATTTGGGCCAATGGGTTAATGCAACAGCCCAGATAACACCTTGCTGTCCCCCACCTAAAGTAAAACAGATCAAGATCAACAACAGTAAATGAGGTAATGCTAACAAGGCATCAACCACCCCTCTGACCAATAAATCACAATGGCGATTAATGGAGGAGATCCCAGCAAATATCAAAGCAATAGCACCACTGACAACGGCACTAGTGACACCGATATTTAAGCTACTTAACATACCTTGAAAACAGCGTAACCACAGTGAACGGCCTAAATTATCCGTGCCAAACCAGTACTGAGTAGATGGCGCTTGGTTTCTAGCTAAAAAATCCATCACAATATCAGTATGAGAAACAGATAAGCCATAAATAACCAGCCCCACTAATACGATTGAGACAAATAGCAGTCTAAATAAAGGCTTATTGGGATCGTAAATCATAAGTCGCGCAAAATTCCTTTATTAATTCGTCGTAACAAGTAGTTAGAGATACTGTTTCCAAAGAAAATGAGAATTGTGCTAAATACAACAATCCCCATTAATAGGGGGATATCCCCACGCAATCCGGCATCTACTGTCGCTTGCCCTAATCCCGGATAAGCAAAAACCTTCTCCGCCAATAATGAACCACCTAACAATTCACCAATTGATGCAAACTGTAAGCAAAGTGCGGGAGTAATGGCATGACGTAGAACATGAAAAAGCATCATAGCCCAACCTTTATCACCTTGGGCTTTAGCAAAATGAATAAATTCACTGCCCATCACTTCAGCAACTTTTGCGCGAGTATGCAGTGCGATATTACCTGTACCTAATAATCCTAACGCTATCATAGGTAAAATAAGATGCGAAAAACGTTGGCCCAATGTGGCTGCTTCAGCACTACTGCCCATCGGCCATGCACAGCAAATGGGTGCCCAGTGTAACGTTACCGAAAACAGCGATAACAACAGCAATCCAACCCAAAAAGTCGGTAATGAGGCCAGCAAATAAGAGAGGGTTGAGATGATCCTATCAGGCCAACGATTAAGATATCGTCCTGCCACTAACCCCATTAACACCCCTATTACACCTGAAAATAGCCACGCAGAAAAAAGCAGGATAAACGAAGGCCCTGCCCGTTGGCGAATAACATCAATAACCGGCATGTTATAGAGCATGGAATAACCAAAATCACCTTGGATTATCTGGCTAAACCAGAGCCAAAAACGCATCCATAGTGGCTGATCCATCCCCCAGCGAGCCGCTATCAGCGGATACTGCTCAGGCGGAACGTTTAGCAAATCACTACCGATATAGGCCTTGATCGGATCAATCGGCGAAAAACTTAATAAAATAAAAACACCTGCTGTTGTTACCAGCAGCAGGCATAATAATCGCAGGAAAAATCCTACTGTTTGACGTATTACTGACAAGTCCACTTCCAAGTATCTACGCTATTTAATAATGACCATGAACCGTGAATTTCCGGAGCGCCAGTGCCTAAATCAACACAAGGATCGGTTAAGTAAGTATGCTGAATATTCATTAACCAAGCCCAAGCAGCATCACCTTTGATACCGACGCCATTTTTACCATCCCACTCTACCGCTTGCCAATGTGGTACCGCTTGTTGCCATGTCGGTGCATCTAATGCTGCTTGTAAATGTTTTTCAACGGCAGGATTTTTATAATACCCAGGATTATAGTAACCCACACCTGCGGCATTCATACTATAGTGATGATAGAGCTCCATCGGATCAAGACTTCCCCAACCAAACAAAGTCGGGTTTGAGTGCATATAACGCTCTACGGTATCCCAGCTTCCTGACTTAAGATCCATTTGAATGCCAAGAGGTTGCACTAACGCACGAATTGATTCAGCTAAATCGCGACGAGTTGCATCACCACTGGTGTACCAGAGTGTTAATTTCGCTTCTAGACCGTCTTTTTCTCGAATGCCATTTTTATTGAGTTTCCAACCCGCATCATCAAGAATTTGTTTGGCTTTTTCAATATCACCATCTTTAAATGCGGCCTCGGTTTGATCCCAAGGTAATCCTTTTACGCCGGTATAAGCAGGAACTGCATATCCATCTAATACTTGCTCTGCCAGTAATTGGCGGTTAAGGGCATAGTTAATCGCTTTACGGATGGCGATATCTGCAGTGATATCATTACCGATATCATACCCTTGTGCATTTTTCTCACCTGATTTCACCATAGGAAAGACAATACCACGATTTTCAACACTGGCTCTTTCCCACAATTTTACATTAGGTAAATTTTTAGCAATGGCTGCGGTGGCAGGAGGAATACGAACAACCCCTAGTTGTCCACTTTGAGCGGCAGCAAAAGCGGCATCTTCATCAAGAAAAACAAAGATAAGCTTTTCGAAATCATTTTTCTTACCCGCATAATAAGGGTTTGCCTCAACGATGAGTTGCTGACCCGGTTGAAAACTGACCATACGATAAGGACCGGCACCAATCGGCTTTTGTGCATAGGTTTTTTCATCATATTTATCAGCTGAAACAATGCCTAGCGAGCCTAATACATTAACAAAAGTACTTTGAGGCGCTTTTAAAGCAATAGTGACATGTAAATCATCATCTGCCGTTGCAGAAAGAAAGTTTCCCATATCCACTTTACCGCCACTTGCCGCAGCATTGTTATAGGTAAAGGCAACATCTTTTGCGGTTAAAGGGGAACCATCAGAAAATTTCAAATCTGGTTTTAACGTCAGCTTCCATGTTGTGCCCTCTGCACTAGGCTGATAATCACTGAGCATATTGCTATACCAACTCAGATCCGCATTTTGCTTTAATAATGGGCTGTGTAGCAGTAAGTAGCTACCATGGCTCCACCCTAACATGGGATCAAAACCTTCTGTCGGCTCTTCACCAATGGCTAGTTTTAAGGTTTGTGCTGAAGTAGTAACAGGAACGCTAAGTGCGGCTAAGCAGGATAAAGCAATAAACGATTTTCGCCAACTAAACCGAATAGACATAAATATTCTCCGATTTTTTAGATACGACTTATCATCAGTCTCAATCTGTTTGAAAGAGACAGAAAAGAAATAAGTTAACTGTTGTTATTATGATGTTCTGCACATTGATGCAGACAAAAGGATTAATTGCTTGGCATCATAAAAGCTTTTCTTGAATTACTCGAATAATATCCAACATTTTATTGATTTTACATAAACTTTCATCAAGCAATAGCGTTCAATATGACAAAATTTTAAATAGAGCACAGTTTTTTTCTAATAAATCAGTTATATAGGTTATGCTCATTCTTAATCATGAGCATATAACAAAATAAATTGCTATTTTTACGAAATAACCTAATTTTACGATAAGTATATTAATGAAAAAATAAAGGGTGCAAATTATTACACCCCTTTATATTTATTCTGCTAATATTTTTTTCAGTCGAAAATAACGCCGACCTAAACGCCATTTTAATCTAAAATCTTTCGCATTTTTCCAAATTAATGCCCAAATTCCCCGCTCAAAAAATACCTTAACTATCTGTTTTTTGGTTTCTGGTGAACTAATCGCATCAATAGAATGAATAATACCTAAACCTTCTTTGGCTATTTGCCAATAACAAGCATTGATCGTTTTTGCTATCTCAGCATGGCGTTGATTAATAGCATCCAGCATCTCAAGTATTTTCATATAATTATAAATTGTTCTTACATGAATACGATCATCGGGTGTCGTATGCGACACGGAGCCAGAATGAATAAAATAGTCGTAATAACGCTCATCGATATATTTTACCCGTTTCGCCGTTAATAACACTTCTGTCGTCCAAGGAATATCTTGGTGATGCAAACCCGGCTCAAAGTAATAACCATGCTCCAATAAAAACTGACGTCGATAAATATTTAGCCATGTAACATGTAAGAACTTTTTCGATTCAAGAGCACGTTCAAGCCATTGAGGCCCGGTTAATACCTCTGTGGTTGTTAAACGCGTTGAAGGAAAGATAGGGCGTGTTGGTCGGTTTTTATCATCATAAACATAATTCCCATTACAGGTTGCCACATCCAAATTATCGGCTTGGGCAATTTCAAGTAATCGGGGATACATGCGTTTATCTATCACATCATCAATATCAGGAAAAGCAACGTATTCCCCCTTTGCAACAGCAAATCCTGTATTACGCGCAACGGAAACACCTTGGTTTTCTTGTGTTAAAATAGTGACATTGGGAAAGTGTTTTTCCCATTTATCTAAGATCTGACGAGAGTTATCAGTAGAGCCATCATCAACTAAAATAAGTTCCCAGTTTTCCAGTTGTTGTGCATGTAAACAATTAAAAAACTGTGGTAAAAATTTTTCACCATTAAAAACCGCCACCACAATACTTAATTGGGGAAAAGAAGAGGACATACCGAACCTTTTATTTTTTTAATAAGACAGAAATATTTTGTCGTGAACATTTTTGCTTAAGGGCATTAAGGGTAGCAAAGATAGTTAGCTTAATATGAAGCTAATCTTGCTATGTTACACTTAACATTAATCAAAAAGTGCGCTTTTTGAGCCAATTAGGCCTCTAAAATTCACTAGTTAGGCTAAGTATAAGTAATTTTGTCTTGATACTGATGAAGAAAGGGTTAAGGATGTGCGTTTTTTAAAAAAGATAGGCTCAAGATGACTGTTTATCCATGAGTGATATAAGTTACAAAACTGTCTTTTTTTGGCGGTTGTGACACTTATATCACTCATTAATATAAAACATCCGCAGAACGGAT
This sequence comes from Proteus sp. G4380, assembly GCF_963885725.1. NCBI lineage: Bacteria > Pseudomonadati > Pseudomonadota > Gammaproteobacteria > Enterobacterales > Morganellaceae > Proteus > Proteus sp. G4380. The sequence continues at coordinate 22,382 of NZ_CAWPAV010000102.1, read as the reverse complement.
GTTTTTTACTTATGGATACTTATTTATACTTTATGTTTTTTATACTTTAATTTTTCTATTCTTCGATATCGTCTTCATCACAGACTTCAAGCTCAGGAAAGTAATCAACTCGCCAAGACTTAATGCCTTGATAAACTTTATCAACAGCGTTTCTTACCGCTTCGGTCATTGGGTAATAGAATCCCACCAGATCGGGCTGGATCCCCAAGAAAGTAATATCGGGGATATCGTCCTTTAATTGATCTATCAGAAAATTTAACGGCATGTTATGGGTGCTCATAATAAACATTTCTGCAATATAATCAGGATCTATTACCCTTATTTCACCAGGTTTTAAACCAATATCAGCCGCATCAACAATGACAACACATTGCGGTTGTAATGCTCTTATTTGATAAGAAACATTCTCTGGCGCACTTCCCCCATTGATAACCATCCAACCATCAATCGGGTTTGCTTCCATTAAGTCCGCTAATAGAGGACCGGCTCCATCATCCCCCATCATGCTATTTCCTACCGTTAATACGACCTTAGGTGCTGTCATTGTTTCACTCATGGTTTTCTCTTTACTATCAAATAAATCGCTGGCTCTATAACAATTTCACCTAATAAATTAATCAGCGTTTGGCTCCACTCACTAAAAAGTGGATCATCACTTTTGGCAATAGGATCGAAAGCTAAAGCTAACATGTGAGTATGTTCAGAATTGATATTGATCTCACCGAAAGTTAGCAATCCTTGCATTTTTCGTTTTGCTTCCCCCTCAGGTAATAAATCAATCCATGCTTGATATTTTTCTAAAGGACAAACCAACTCTGTTTTTAAGCAGTCAATCATGCCGACGTGATGACCAATCGCCAACGAGTAGTACATCACTTGTTGCGCCTGCTCAGGTATATCATCATCGCTATCAACAAACTTTTGTCTTAATGACCAAAAGTAAACTTTAGCGTCATCAGACATGAACGCCTCCTTGGTTTAATGAATGCACCAGTCGTTTTACAATTTCCGCTAAACGAGGATCATTCGCTTGGCGTAACCATTCATCAACACGCCCACTGACTTCTTGTACTGTGGCACCATCAAGTAAAGTGAGGAAATGATCACTAATTTGTCGCCCTTGATAATAACCAGCAAGACGACGAGCTTCACGCTCTATCATTACGCGAGTATCAAGAGGGATCGACGGCAGTAACAGTGACGCTTGCTCATTATCCACTTCAGTGTGATTTTGACCTTTTAGTTTTTGATCTAATAAGCCTAATGCCACAGCAAAACCATAAATAGTTGCTGCAGGTGTCGGAGGACAACCAGGTATCCACACATCAATAGGAACGATGGTTTCACTCCCACCCCATACACAATAGAGATCGTGGAATATCCCACCACCACAACCACAAGCCCCATAAGAGATACAAATTTTGGGATCTGGTGCTGATTCATAAGCACGTAATGCCGGTACACGCATTTGGCGTGTTACGGCACCAGTAAATAACAAAATATCAGCATGGCGAGGTGAAGCAACCACCTTGATACCAAATCGCTCGGCATCAAAAACAGGTGTAATTGCAGAGAAAATTTCAATCTCACAACCATTACAACCACCACAGTCAACACGATAAACATACGCGGAACGTTGAATATCTTTCAATAACGTTTTTTTCAGCTTTTTCACCTGATCACTTAATGTGATAGGTTGGCTGACATGATGATTGATGGGAATTTCTGGTAGACTCATTTTTTCACACTCCCGACATTGCCCATACTAATATTTTCTTGACCATCAGAGAGTAGGTTATGTTTACGTTTACATTCTGGGCAAGTTTCAAATTGTGGACGCATTGCCTCAACAGTTTGTGCATCCCAACCCGATTGCACCAGCAGTGCCATAGCGTAATCAACAGATTTTCTAGGTGTAAAGGGTTGATGACACTCACGGCAGCTTAATAATTTAAATGTACCTTTAATATAAAGATCTGATTTTTGTGTGACTGCCGTTTCAAACATATCTGATAATACAATTGCCCGAGTTGGGCAGACTTCTTCACAGCGGCCGCAATAAATACAACGACCAATAAATAACTGCCAGTGACGTTCACCCGTTTCGAGGTTGGTTTCCATGGTCAGTGCATTCGCAGGACATGCAGAAGTACAAGCCCCACAAACAATACATTGCTCAGGTGAGTACTCAGGTTTTCCTCTAAAACCATCAGGGAGTTCTAATGGTTTAAAAGGATATTTTGTTGTTGCATCGCCTGTTTTGATAATGGTTTTAAACAATTTTAACATCGTTCAGTCCCTCACTTGAGCGGCGAATTTTTACGTTCGATGCTATAACGTTCAATTTCTTTATAAGAAACTGTTTTCGATTTACGTTTTTTCACATCGACAAGCGTTACCCTGTCAGTACAGGAGTAACAAGGATCGAGGCTACCGATAATTAATGGTGCATCAGAAACCGTATTTCCTTGTAACATATAACGCAATACTGGCCAGTTAGCGTAAGTGGCCGCACGACAACGCCAACGGAATAATTTTTGATTATCACCCAACATACTCCAGTGAATATCTTCACCTCGTGGAGCTTCGGTAAAACCAAGTGCAAATTTATAAGGTTGGTAGGTAAAGCCTTCAGTTAATAACGGTCCTTCTGGCAGATTATCTAAGGCATATTCAATCATTGCCATAGAATCAAGCACTTCCTTAATACGCACCATCACACGTGAGAAAACATCCCCACCTTCATAACTAAATAGGGTTAATGGTAAGTTGCCATAATCTGCAAATGGGTGATCAAAGCGTACATCACGTTTAAAACCACTGGCTCTGATCATCGGGCCTACCGGACTGAAATCACGCGCGACTTTCTTATCTAAAATCCCGACCCCAACGGTACGCTGTTCCATATTTGGCGCAGAAAGTAAGATGTCGACTAATTCAGTGACTTCTTTGCGCATTTCTCTGACTAATTGGATAGTTTTAATACGTTGATCTTTTAAAATATCGCGGCGAATACCACCAATTAAGTTTAAGCCGTAGGTTTTACGTGCTCCCGTCAGCATTTCAGCAATCTGCATGGATTTTTCACGAATACGGAAAAATTGCATGAAACCGGTATCAAATCCGGTAAAGTGACTTGCTAAACCGATATTTAATAAATGACTATGTAGACGTTCAACTTCTAATAAAATAGAACGGATAGTATGAGCACGACGAGGCACTTCAATACCTAACGCATTTTCAACAGAAGTGGTATATGCCACGCTATGTGTAAAGCCACAAATCCCACAGACACGGTCTGATAGGAAAGTCACTTCATTATAGCCCATACGGGTTTCTGCCAATTTTTCCATACCACGGTGTACATAGAACATGCGATAGTCAGCATCAACAATATTTTCACCGTCAACAAATAAACGGAAATGTCCCGGTTCATCAGACGTAATATGCATAGGGCCGATAGGAACGACACGCGCATCTTGTTTGCCTTCGTTCACAAACGGATAAGTTTCTGTTTCTGTGGTTGGCGTTGGACGTTGGCGATAATCCATGGCATCTTTACGTAACGGATACATATCTTCAGGCCAATCATCTGGAAGCACTAAACGACGCTCATCCGGTAATCCCACAGGAATAAGACCATACATATCACGAATTTCACGCTCTCCCCATACTGCTGCAGGAACTCGCGGGGTAACAGAAGGAAATTCAAGTGTAATAGGACTAACGTGTGCTTTAACGACTATCCAGCACTTTTCACCCTCTTCCATCGATAAGGCGTAATAGACGGCATAATCACCATTTAAACTACGTTCATCGTTACCAAATAAAACAGGTAACCAGCCTCCTAAACCGTAATATAGATACTCCACCACTTCAGGCAGTGATCCCGTTTTAACTGTTATCGTCAATTGATCAGCGGTTTGTCGCTCTTCATCAAGAATAGCTGATGGGAATTTTTCTCGAACTTTAGCAACATAACCCGCACCGAGTTCGTTTCCCTCTTTTCTACTGACATAATTTTGATAGCTCACGTTACTTCTCCTGAACCGATATTGATGGATTGCTGATTAACGTTGTTGGCCATGTATAATTTGGTGATCCACTCTCATCGATATTCATCACGATATTGGCTGCGTTCTCCAATAACTCACTGACTGGCTTAGGAATATGTGTTCCCATTAACAACATAAGCGCAATCAAAATGATCATCGGTAGTGTGGTTAACAGACCTAATTCACCTTTGGCAACCACATCCGGTTTTGGACCAAATACCGTTTTAGCTACCATACGAACTAATCCACCTAATACTACGGTTAATAACAATAATAATAGAATTGTTAATCCCATATGCTTAGCTGCTAAGCCTGCAACAACAATCATAAATTCACTGATAAAGACATTAAATGGTGGCATGCCCCCTAATGCCAAAGCACCGCCAGCAAATAATGCAGCACTTAATGGCATTACTTTAAACATGCCTTTCACGACATTTAGATCCCGTGTACCGTATTTCAGTAACACGTTACCAGAGCCGCAGAACAGCAATGCTTTTGCTAAGCTGTGGTTTAACGTGTGGAATAAAGCCGCCAAAATCCCAATCGGGCCACCAATACCCAGAGCCACTGCAATTAACCCCATGTTTTCCACACTGGAGTACGCTAATAAGCGTTTCATATCGCGCTGGATCAGAATAAAGAACGCGGCGATAGCAACAGAGAGGAAGCCAAAGATTAACAATAGGTTACGAGTGAATTCAGTGCCTATTGCTGCATCAATAATAATGTAGTAACGAATAATGATTAACAGCGCACAGTTTAATAACACCGCAGATAACAGCGCACTAACAGGGCTTGGCGCTTCACTGTGAGCATCTGGTAACCATGCATGCATTGGGAATAACCCGGTTTTGGTACCGAAACCGATCAAAATAAATACAAAAGCTAAATGCATCAGTGTTGGATCTAACTGATGTGTATATTTCAACACTTCTGTCCAGAAGATGGCCTGATCAGGATCAGGCATAAAGCTTGCTGCATTGGCATAAACTAAAATTGTGCCAAAAAGACCAAATGCGACACCGACACTACAGATAATAATGTACTTCCATGCAGCTTCTAATGAAGAGCGTTGACCATAAATCCCTACTAAAAAAGCAGAGCTTAATGTTGTGGCTTCAATCGCGGCCCACATCAAGATCAAGTTATTACTGGTGATCGCTAATAACATGGTGAAAAGGAAGAGGTGGAAGAAACCATAGTAGTTACATAAAGTACGAACAGAAATTTCGCCCTCATCCACTTCATGATTCATATAACCAATAGAATACAGGCCGGTTAAAAAACCAATGATGCCTAAAATGGCTAGAAATAGTGCCCCTAAACTATCAACATGAACCCATTTCGCTGCCGCCAGTATTTCGCCATGGGACATCACATCAGCAACAGTGCCTAACGCGGCAATGACTAAGACAAAAATACCTATAGTATGAATGCCTGTAACGATAGGACGTGCCGCTGCTTTCAATAATGGGCTTAAAAATGCCAATATCGAAAATACCAGCGGTGCAAACATTAAGATTGTTAACATGGTTGTTTGATTCATCTCCTCACCCCTTCAGCGCGGTCAGTTGATCCACGTTCAGTGTGTTGAGCGTGCGGTAAATCTTACGCGCCAATACTGCCATGACAATCACAGCAAAAATGGCATCCGTTGCTATACCAATTTCTACCAACTCTGGTGCCCTCCACGCTAATAAAGCGAGTGTTAAGTGAGAGCCGTTTTCCATTAAGCAGTAACCAAATGCTTGTTTTAGAATATTTCGTTGAGTCACAATACACAGTAGACCTAGCATAAAATGGCCTAAAGAGACCGCTAATGCGGGTTTCAATTCCGCCACCATAGGTATTTGAATTGGCTCAACCACAAACCAACATAAAATCACAATCACGGCGGCTAATAACATCAATAATGCTGGTTTAATGACACTGATATTGGCGCTCGGATCGGATAATTTGCGGAAGGCAAATCCTAAGATAAGTGGAACGAGTAGAACTTTGGTAAAGAAGGCGGTTATCGCCCAAAGTGTCAGTTGATGTGCATCTAGCGTATTTGCTAAAGTGACAAAAATCATCACCAAAACAAAGGATTGCAGAGCATAAAACCAACAGGAAGCAATAGGCTTTCTTGCGCCTATCACCAGTAGCGAGGTGATCATCATTAACCCCGCTAAATTATTAACAATAAGTGCTCCAGTCATGATTTATCCCCTTATCCTAGCCAAGTCACAGCAATAACACTGGATGCGAAAGACATAATAATCAGTATTCCAATCACAATTTGCATTGCCATAGGAACCGGTTGTCCTTGCGCAACTTCTTTACTTGGTTCTCCTGGCACCACACGGCCAAACCAGTAGATAAACCAAGTGAAACTTGCAACAGATTCAATCAGTACCAGAACCATAATAGGTGTCATTACCCAGAACACACTCGATAATTCAAAGCCTGCTGCAAAGATAGGGAATTTACTAAAGAAACCATTGAGTGGTGGTACACCTGCAATCGCTAACGCAGCAACACAAAAGCCCACACCCAGCAATGGATATTTATTAATTAACCCTTTTAAGCGCGGTAACATACGAGTACCACAGCTATAACTCAGAGCACCTGCGACTAAGAAGAACAAACTTTTAGCAAAAGCGTGGTTAAAGATATAAGCCACACCACCATTAAAGGCTTCACGAGGTCCAAAGATTGAGATAGATAACGCGAGGAAGATATAAGAAAGCTGTGTAATGGTTGACCATGCTAACAGACGTTTCATATCTTTTTGTGGCAGATACATCATAAAGCCATAAATCAGAGTGATAACCGCCATGGCGATCCCCACCCAACCAATGATATGAGGGACATCACCGGCTGAAATAATGGCACGAGCAAAGATATACACACCCACTTTAACCATTGACGCAGCGTGTAAGTAAGCACTTACAGGTGTTGGTGCTTCCATTGCATCAGGTAACCAAGCTTGTAAAGGAAGCTGTGCTGATTTACCCCAAGCAGCAAACAGAATACCGCCAAAGACAATCAGTTTTGTTGGCTCATCTAATGTTGCTATCGCAGTTAGTTCAAACGAACCCGTACTTACAAACAAGGTTGCAGCTGCAAGATACAGACCGATTGACGCAACATGAGTAATTAACAATGCCTTCATTGCCGAACGCAATGACTTCTCTGATTGGTAATAACCAATTAATGCCCAAGAACAACCACCGGTAATTTCAAAAAACAGCAGTTGCCCTAAAATGGTAGATGACAGTACTAAACCTGCCATAGCACCAATAAAGATCAACAGGAAAGCATAATAACGACGAGTCCCATCATGAGGATGCTCACGGTTACCGTTAGTGAGATAACCCGTTGAATAAAAACTGACGAGTAATCCTAAGAACACAACGGCAAAAGCAATTAAGGTACTGACGCGATCAATGGTAAAACCAAATAGCGCAACATCACCATATTGTACTAGCGTAATTGTGGTATCGACTTTACCTTCAGCGAGGAACTGCCAACCTAAAACAACAGTACCTAATGTGGCTAATAAAGCGAACAGTGTACATAACCACTTCGCCATCCGATTTGGCAGTATGGACGTAATTAACGCCCCTGCAAATGGGATGAGTAAGGTCGCAAGAGCTATATTTTCCATTGCAATCATCGCTCCTTATAGACCAGTTAAATAGAAAACAAAAGCCAGTGCCGCAACACCGAACCCTAACCATGTCACATGCTGAGTCAGTAAGAAGCGACCACGCGCTAAACTGTTTTCAACTAATGACGCTAATACAAACACGACCAGCAATTTCACGGCCATTAACACTAAGGCGACAAGAAGCGCGACAAAAGTAAATTCAGTCGCTTTGCCAAAAGGAATAAATACGGCAAGGAACAGCTCAGCAATCACCACTTGTTTTAAACCAATACCCAGTTTAACCATGGCAAAACCAGAGCCGGAGTACTCGGTTAGTGGTCCTTCTTGTAATTCTTGCTCTGCTTCCGCGACGTCAAAAGGCATTTTGCCCATTTCAATAAATGCCGCAAAAGCACAAGCCAATAAGGCTAAAAGTGTAGCTGTGGGTGATACCCAACCTTGGGCGAGTGTCGCACTGATAGTGCCGACATTGGTTGAACCCACAATCAATGCCACCACAATCAACGAAAGCACTAAAATAGGCTCAACTAATACACCCAATGTCAGTTCACGGCTGGCCCCAATACCCGCAAATGGACTACCTGAATCCAAACCCGATAAAGAGAAAAAGAAACGAAATAGCGCAAACAGATAAATTAATGCAATTAAGTCAGCTGCACCGCCAAACAAAGAGGTTGCCGTAAAGACAGGCAATGCCATTGCCACTAATAACATACTGCCTAATAACACATAAGGCATCACTTGGAAGATCACGCCGGATTGCTCAGGGGCTACGGATTGACGTTTAAGTAATTTAAAAATATCTCGGTAATCCTGCCAAATACCAGGACCTTGACGCGAATGCATCTTGGCACGAATTTGGCGAGAAATACCTGTACATAATGGGGTTATCGCCAGCAGAAAGAGTGCTTGAATAACCGCGAATATTCCCATCATAAACGAAGGTGTTTCTTGGAAAGTCATCATTCCCTCTCCTTACGCTGCGATAACTAAAAGCAAGATGACCAGCGCTGCCACCACATACAGACAATAGAGTCTGAAATCGCCGCCTTGTAGGCATTGGATACGTTTAGCAAAACGTTGGATACCACGAACCAATGGATAAATAATGCTTTCATCCCAGAATGGTTCGACCTTTTCAGCACCGCGCTGTGTTTTATTAAAGCCACGTGAAAGCCAAGGTGATGGATCAAGCTGTTTACGCATACGATAAAGTGGTGCAAACATACTACGTAGTGCTTGAGTAAAGCCCCCAGCGGACACCGCCATGTCTTTTTCCCAGACATAACCACAAGCCCATGGATTACCTTTACGGCGAAATGCAGGTTGACCACCTTTTAAGCCGAGATAAATTAAGAATGGAATTAGTGGTAAGGCGATTAATAAAATAAATGTTAAGGCAGGAGAGAACATCGCTTGTGATGCACTATCAGGGACTAATATCGCACCTTGAGTCACTGTTAATGCACTGGTTTCGCTAAGTGACATTGCAATATTGGCAATAATTGGCGCAACAAAAGCCGCACCCACACCTAATACAACACAGAAAAGTGCTAATAACCCCATAGCAATGGTCATTGGCAACGGTACTTCTTTAGCTTTAGTCGCTTGCTCACTACGTGGGCCACCGCAAAAACTGACGCCATAAACTTTGACGAAACACATGGCCGCTAATGCCCCGGTAATTGCCAACATAATAATGGCAATAGGACCACTTAAGCGCATGACAAAGTTACCATCGTAACTCATCGTAAATAGTGATTGATAAGTATACCACTCACTCACAAAACCATTTAATGGCGGTAATGCTGAAATTGCCATACAACCAATTAAGAATGCCGTTGCAGTGTAAGGCATTAGTTTGGCTAATCCACCCATCTTATCCATATCACGAGTGTGAATTTGATTAATAATGGCTCCGGCACCTAAGAACAATAATCCTTTAAATACCGCGTGATTTAATAAGTGGTATAACGCACCAAGCAGACCGAGAGCGGCAATCACTGGATGATCGGTTGCCATACCTACCATGCCAACTCCCACGCCCATCAAGATGATGCCGATATTTTCAACGGTGTGCCATGCAAGGAGACGTTTTAAATCGTGCTCTGCTAATGCGTACATAACCCCTAATACAGAAGAGACAGCACCGAATGCGAGAACGACAATTCCCCACCACATTTGTGAAGCACCTAATAAATCAATGCCTACTTTGATGATGCCAAAAATACCAATTTTCACCATCACCCCAGACATTAATGCTGAAGCGTGAGAGGGTGCTGCGGGGTGCGCTTTTGGCAACCAACTGTGTAATGGCAACATACCGGCTTTGGCACCAAATCCGAAGAAGCCCAGTAAGAACACCACAGAAGCCATTGCAGGGGAAAGAGAAAGTTGACGGAATGAATCAAAATCAAGGCTACCGCTTTCACGCCACATTAAGAAGAAGGCTATCATGATTAGCACAGAGCCTGCGTGAGCGATAAAGAAGTAGAGTAAACCGGCGTGGATAGATTCGTCATCTTGGTCAGCGATTACTAAGAACCAAGATGCTAACGACATCATTTCAAATAGGATAATAAAGTAAAACGCATTATCCATAACAATCAGTCCTACCATGGAAGCAATAAAGAGATTCATAAAAAATCCCATACTCCATGCGCCGCGACCTTTGTATTCTTGAACATAAGAGAGTGAATACAACGCACAAACAGTGACGAGTAAAGAAATGACAAACACCATAAAGGCGCCAAGCATATCCATACGCACCACAAAAGCGGCGAAATCAAATGGCCCAGCCATAGCAAAACTGATTGTTTCACCATTTAAAATAACTGGTAATGCGCTTAAAACACCTAATACACCACCGATGATTGCGCTGATCCCCGATATTAGGATTGCCAATCCTTCCTGTTTCTTTAAAAACAGTGCAATAACGCCACCAACAACATACAGGATGATTGACCACATCAGTAACTGAAGAGGTTCCATATTACTTGCGCTCCTGTGTCAACGTAGATAGATCATCAAGACTTGTCATAAGTTCCATCACAGAGTCTAAACGACGCGCTTTCATCTGCTCTTCAAGGCTATCTTCTTCAACTAGATGTAAGGCATCTGTCGGACAGACTTTTACGCAAGCAGGCCCCTCATCTGAGAAAGCACACAAGTCACATTTCACTGCTATTGCGCGAATACCCGCATTCCATGCAAGGAATGGATTGGTAGTAGGAAGACTTGCGGGCACATCTGCCAGCATCTCTTCAGGCACAAAATGGTCAAACACAGCCGGTAAGTTAACGGGTTTACTGCCTGATGGTGTAATCGCACCAAAAGGACATACCAAACCGCATAACTTACAGCCAATACACAAGCTCTCATTAAGAAAGATCATATTATCTTCATGAGTAATGGCATTGACTGGGCACACACTAGCACAAGGAGCATCCTCACAATGCCGACAAAGCATCGGGGCGGTCTGATCCTCCACTTTTACCACTGTAAGACGCGGATGCGCCTGTAATCCCACAGCTTGGTGTACTTCCGAACAAGCTGCCATACAGGTATTACACCCTATGCATCGTTGTGGCTCTGCAATAACAAAGCGATTCATTCGCCACATCCTCCGAGAAAAACGTTTAACAGCTCACGACTGTCGTTAATTTTTCTCTAGATGAAGCATATTTCATGCCAAGAGCAGTAATATTTTATTTTTATTAAAAATCAATGCGTTATAAATAAAAATTAATTTGCTTGATGACGTGTCGACAATTATGACGTTGACACTTAAGTGGTGGGAAAGAGTGATATGATTGAAAAAGCCTGCAAAAGCAGGCTTACAAAAAAGGGATTAGTCAGTATAAATGCGCTTTTCAACCTCTTTCATGGTCTGTAAGCCACATTGTAAATCATCTGGGGTCGCTTCAGAAAACCCTTGTGTAAAGATTGCAGATAAATAAGCATCTACCATCATATTGGCTTTAAAGGGAGTAATCAGTAAACCACCCATGGCTAGCATATTGCAATTATTAATCACTTTACAAAAACGCGCAGTGGTAACACTCTCACAAACCCCGCAATAAACATTTTTATGTTTATTAGCACTAATACTTACTCCCATCCCTGTGCCACAAAAAACAAAACCAATATATTCAGGATGTTCTGAAATAATAGCGCCAACTTTATCACCAACATCACAATAACCAATAGGCCCTGATTCGGTAATATCTTTTATTGTGTAATTTTTTGCTTGTAGATGAGATTTGACGGCATTTTTAAGCTCATAACCTGAAGGATCTGCCCCCATAACAATTATTTTCTGTTCCATATCGCCTCCTAAATAAATTGAGAGTCATGGTCAAAGAAAAGATATCTGATTGATAATCATTAAAACCAAATAAAAATATCTCACTCAATGAGTTGTTACTTATTAAAGTATAGACGATAAATATTTTATTTATATTCAAAAATTTTAAATTTCTCTGTAATCAATTTAGAGAACTTTAAATAACCATCATAATCATAAGGTTTTATTTTTGATGAAAATCAAAAAAAATTAATGACAATAAAATTGTGTTTATAGGATAGGAAAAAATTTTTTTAAAATAACATACTAATCTGATTATGAATTTACACTTAAGAGAATTTACGTATAGAAAAAGGACCAAAAAGCATCAATCTAGTATAAAAAGTGCTAATTATCAGATAAATAAGAACGAAACGTAAGAAAAGAAAAAATAAAAGAGATATTTTAGATATAGTATTATATTGGAAATAGTTTCCCTAGTACAAAAAAATAAAAATAAATATCAATAATATTACAGGATTACAGTTTTTATCTATATTCTTCAATATCTCTAAAAGGAAAGGTCAAAATAAATTAAATAAATATTGCTGTGGATTATCTTTACCAAAATAATCAACAACTACATTGTAAAAAAATGGCTATTTTTTACCAATTCCAATCTGGCATTGCTCATGCTGTTTTGGCATAAATAAAGAATGAAATAATATATTGATTTTATATTATATCACTTATCTATATAACGATTTTATAAAACACCGTATTAAAGTAAATTAATCAATTTTTTTAAAGATAATTTGTTATATTTATCAAATTTTTTGCGTATAAAATAAAAATACCACAATCAAGAGAGCATATGTGGTATTTTATATTGGTATAAACGTTCGGTAAAATAATCGCGATGATTATTTTACGCGTGATACATATTCACCAGAACGCGTATCCACTTTAATCACTTCACCGATTTGTACGAACAGAGGTACTTTAACCACAGCGCCAGTGCTTAATGTTGCTGGTTTACCGCCTGTACCCGCAGTATCCCCTTTCAGACCCGGATCGGTATCAACGATTTCTAACTCAACAAAGTTTGGTGGAACAACAGCAATAGGACGATTATCCCACAGTGTAACGATACACTCTGCTTGGTCAATCAACCATTTAGCATTTTCGCCAACCGCTTTTTCGTCTGCAGCTAATTGTTCAAAGGTTTCGTTGTTCATGAAATGCCAGAACTCACCATCGTTGTACAGGTAAGTTAAGTTGATATCCATGACATCTGCACCCTCAGCAGAATCAGTAGATTTGAAGGTTTTTTCCAGTAATTTGTTAGAAATCAGTTTACGCAGACGCACACGAGCGAATGCCTGACCTTTACCTGGTTTCACAAATTCACATTCAGTAATGACGGCTGGCTCGCCATCTAACATGATTTTAAGACCTGAACGAAAATCGTTGGTATTATAAGAAGCCATGAATATCCTCTAACTTTTTTAATTTAAAATGGCATAGCCAAAAATGGCACACATTGTAACTCATAATCACACCACCAGAGAAGTCTGGTTAACACAACTCGCGCAGGCAATCAGTGATCCTGTTGAATTACTCCAACTTTTAGCGCTGGAACATCACGCTGAACTACAACGGGGTGCTCAGGCGAGACGACTTTTTCCTTTACGGGTTCCCCGTGAATTCGTTGCGCGCATGAAAAAAGGCGATCCTAACGATCCATTACTTTTACAAGTATTAACTGCACATGCTGAATTTACCCTAACGCCGGGATTCTCTACGGATCCATTAGATGAGCAACAAAATGCGGTGCCGGGTTTATTACATAAATATCAGAATCGTGCATTGCTTTTGGTCAAAGGTGGTTGCGCTGTCAATTGCCGTTACTGTTTCCGACGCCATTTTCCTTACGAAGATAACAAGGGAAACAAAGCTAACTGGCAAAAGGCAATAGAGTATATCAAAAATAACCCAAAACTCGATGAAATCATCTTTTCGGGTGGCGATCCGCTGATGGCCAAAGATGACGAGCTAGATTGGTTAATTACTCAGCTAGAAGCCATCCCCCACATTAAACGTTTACGTATTCACTCTCGTTTACCCGTGGTGATCCCTGCGCGTATTACTCATAGGTTATGTCAGCGCTTACAGCAGTCACGTTTACAAAATATTATGGTATTGCATATCAATCATGCAAATGAAATTGATGATGCGTTAAGAGAAGCTTGCTTAAAACTAAAAAATGCCCATGTTACGCTATTAAACCAAGGGGTATTACTGCGAGGGGTTAACGACAATGCCCAAACCCTTGCTGATTTAAGTCGTGCACTATTTGACGCAGGCATCATGCCTTATTACCTTCATGTGCTAGATAAAGTACAGGGAGCAGCTCATTTTATGGTACCAGACAGTGAAGCGCGCGAAATAATGAAATCATTAATGAGTCTTGTCTCTGGCTATATGGTTCCTAAACTCACGCGTGAAATTGGAGGAGAGCCAAGCAAAACCTTGCTTGATTTAGGCTTACGACAAGTATAGTGGATAGGAACTTATAAAATAACATTGAATACCGTTATTTGGCCTAGACAATAGGCCTATCCGGTAAAAATAGTAGTACCTCATAAAAAGCAAATAAGAATGATCGCGTTCTTATTTGCCCAATATTACGTTAATGCATATTACTCGACTAAAATCGCTACATCGACACTGCCCGAGTATCTATCTGCGGGAATATTACTATTTGCACAAAGATTAAAATATAACGTTTGATTAAAAACTTTGGGCATAGCATTAACTAATTTATTACTACCGACATAACTTAACGCATCACTGGAATTAGGTTCACAAATAGTATTTTGTTGTTGGCTAGTTAGCGAAGTCACCACATAACCGCTTTCCTGCGCTTTAGTGCCGGTTAATTCCATTCCCGTATTACTTGCCTTTGATTAAGGTATTAAACGGTCTTAATGTGATATGTACATTCCCAGCATAGGGACAATCAACATTTATACTGGCAATATTCTCATCAAGTTTAGTCGGTGTAGCAAAATTTTGTGCTTATTGACTACGGTAATTAATCGATGTTGCTGTTTGTGGCGTCACATCGCAGGCTTTTAATGTATGGACTGTTATCTTTGTACTAGAATCTAAAAAATAAGGCCTAGCATCAATTGAAAATCCAGAACTAATAGCTACATTAAATTGCAAAGAATGATCTCTGGCTAGACTATAATTTCCCGGCTCTAACGCACCAATAGCGTAAACTGAATATCCACTAATAGTGCCAATAGAAAGTAACAATACATTTTTTTATTTGCGGGAACGTCATTACTCTTTGCCTTTACATAACAGCATTGCTGATTATCACCTTGTTTAACTTAATAATAATTATAAAAATTATTGACAATTAACGGTCACCATTCTTATTGGGTTTTGTTGTGATACTTCAATCTTTTCAAGCTCTGAATAACTAAATTGACATGAATGTTTGCCCGTATTGTTATTCCAAGTCACCACGACATTCCCATCATTGGGTAACCCACTCATATAAAGAGATTGATAGGCATCGATAATACCGGTATTTACCTGTTTATCTTTTTCATCTGTCAAAGAAGCCATTGCACCAAAAGGTATCGCTATATTTTCCGCTGTTTTTATATCAAAAATAACCTGATAACCCACTTTAGTTTGAAATTGTCTTGCTAAAATAGCCCCTTCGGTTGGATAGACTTTCATTGACGTTTCATTAAGTGTCACATCATCAGGTAATGTGCTGACATTTACGCTAATACTGTTTGTATCATAAGGACTTAATTGAGGGACAATGGCATTATCAAATGTATCTATTTTCACATTTCCATTGATTTCTGCGCCCTTTGCTTTATCTGCGCTCACTATGGCAATACTGTCACCTAACATCCTTGATAATGTCACTCCTTTTGAGTGCAGAACAACACCACCAATAAGGCTACCATTAAAGCTATTTCTATTTTTCCCATAGCTATAACCCCCAGAAAGCGTTCCTTTACTTCCTGAATAACTCATATTCATATTGCCACTATAACTATCTGCCTTGTTATCTGTATTTTGGTAGATACCATAAGAGAGTTGATTATCAAATGCAGAGCCATTTAAACCGGCTTGTTGCGAAGTTCTTCCATCATTGCTATGTGTCAGAAGATAGCTTGCATTCATATTTTGCAAGCCACTTGCATTTGAGAATACACTCAGTGGCATATTCATATTAAAATTAATTTGTCTATTTTCTGGCCATGTATTGTCATCACTTTTTAGGCGAGAAATAGAATAATCTATATTAAATGCAATACCTTTCAGAACAGTGTTATAGCCTAATGTGACACTATTATTAACACGGCTATTCCCCCAATAACGGCTGGTTTCACCACGAAGATACATGGAACCGTATTTTCCTAATGATTGTGAAATTGAGGTTTGAAAACTAGATTTCTGACGTTGGCTTAACCAAGGTGCAATACCTTCTCGCAATTCATAACCTGAGTTATTGTAATCACTAAAGTCATAGTAATCTCTAGTTGAATAACGTAATGCGGTTAAATCAAACGAAGTCCCTGTAGATAATAAACTCTTAGAATAACGAACCCGATATGATTGACCGTGATAAGTTTTATCCAAATTAGCTCTGGCGAGAGTGACGTCCGCAGATAAGGCACCTAATAACCCAAGAGAAACACCAGAACCGATAACACCAGAGGTATAACCATTGGCAATTAATAAACCACCGTATGCAGTAATTGAGTTATTGATACCATAACTAAACGTTCCTAAAGCAAATTTACTTTTTTTGGAATCTGTCGTGATACCACCATCATATTGCCCCGCACTAAATTCATACTCAAATTGCCCTTCACGCAACATGATAGGCAGCGATGAATAGGCTTGTGTATATACACGCTTAGAGCCATCTTCTTCTTCAATGGTTATTTCAAGGTCCCCACCAATACCGCCGGAGGAAATATCATTAATAATAAAATTCCCAGGAGCAACAAAAGATTTATAGATAATTTGACCATTTTGACGAATGGTAACGGTTGCATTGCTGTTGGCAAAACCTCTTACCACAGGAGCATATCCACGCATACTACTTGGTAACATTTGTTGGTTAGTGGCTAAAGAAATCCCCTTTATCGGAATACTTGAAAAAATATTCCCTCCAGTGGTAATTTCACCAATTTTCAGCATTGATTTTAAATAAGCGATATTTCGCATTACATAGGTATTACTAAATTCAGAATCACTTGAAGAACGCTGATCTGAACCACTCGAATTATTATAAGAATAATTTGTTCTTAAACGCCAAGGGCCTATATTTACACCACCATTAAGATTCAAGAAAAAGTTGTTATTATGGCTTGAATAATCACCTGTCGTTCTATTTTTAATAAAGTTAGCCATATAATTAAGGATAACAGCACTCACGCCATCATCTAATAATTCTGCGGGAATTTCACCTTGAAAGCTCTTATCCATATTAACTTGGGGAAAAGATGCATTTAATGTTAATTTATTAATATTAAAGGTTAGCCTTGAATTAGGAATATACGCTTCTATATTATCAATTTCTGTATCTTCGGGTAGATCACTTAGCTTACTTATCGCTGAAACATTAACCCCAAATAGCTTCAAATCTTTGATTGTAACAACTGGGACAACTTTACCTTCTTTGTTTGCTTTAAATAAAATTGTCTTTTCACCTAATGGCTCAGTATTAACAAAAACGCTTAAACTATAGTCTCCTGGTGCAATGTAGTCTTCTTTGCTGAAATTACTTAAATCAATATTGTCGTTATTATTTAGTAAAAGATTCGGATCAAAGTAATTATCAGACAATGCGATTTTCGGCATTGCCACAGATAAAACACAAAGATTGATACAAAGAATTTTATGCAACATAGGTTTCATAAACCACCCCAAAGACCACCCATAAATAAGAATTATTGTTAAGTTAATATTCTTTATCTTTTATTATAAAGAAATTTTCATCATTGAATCTCCAACTCAGCTTTCCTTGAACATTTTTAGGTGCTTCAACTGATACTGTAGAGAATGGTTTTACCGTTATTGCTCTACCATCATTTTTTATTTCAACCTCGCCCACTTTTAAATATTCAAAAGTCATATAAAGTGGTGATTTATTATTTATAACTATGTTCTCATTTACCTTTTCAACAATAACATCATCAATAACATCTTTATTTTCCAATGCCATTATTGACTCAGGTCTATAAATTAATTTGAAAAAAAAAGTAGGTGTTATCGTTAGTGACACAGATTTCTTTTCCTCAATTTTACTATCCTTAAGAGGAACTGCTCTAAATGCAATCCAAAATAAGCTTTCTCTGTCTTTTGGTAACGCCATATCATTAGAACCTTCACTAATACGACGAATATTCCAGCTATATTCACTAGAGGGTTCTAAACGATACAAAGGTGGTAAAATCATAAAAGGTGTTCTTTCACGATCTTTATTCACTATAGGTACATTTTTATCATCATCATTAAATAAAATAGAGCTATTAATTAAATAAGCACTATTGTTATTATTTTTTAAAGAGATAGAGATACCTTTTATGTCACTTTCCAGATAGATATATCTTTTTACTACAAAAGAAAAACCATTTTTCCCGAAATCTGTTAGATCCACAGTATCGTTTTCTATTTTTTCAACTGCTTTCGATGTGACTGAATAAGATAGAAAAAATAGGCAGAATATGACTATCTGGATAATATTTTTTTTTCTACCTCTTAAAAAAGATAACATTTAGTCACTCCACAATTATTTTATTTTCAAATGTATTTGATAATCCACCAAAATCATCAATATATTGCCAACTAACCTGTTTAATTGATTTATCTATAGCTAAATTGAGTGACGAAAATGGCGCAACCATAGGTGCATTTGCTGATTGATAACTTTTGCCATCGAATTTTAAATTTGATACCGTAAAATAATAAGGTGTTGGGTTATTGACTTGCACATTATTACCTACTTTTTTAAAGGTTATCTTCTTAGCATGACTATCTAGTGATGTTATGGCTAATTCATTTGGTCGATAAAATCCTTTTATGATAATTTTTGTTACCATATTAATTTTTAGTGATAAATCACCACTATTATTTTGTTGCCCTCTTTTTGTTTCAGGTATCAAATATGCAGTGAAAAAAAAGAGTGATTCCCGATCACTTGGCAATGTATCTAAAGAGCGTGGTAAAATTCTTATAGATACCGATGACTGAGGCTCTAATCGTTTTAACGGTGGCAATACAATAAAATGCTCATCTTTTTTGCCATCTAAATCAGCCGTTATCATATTTTGAGATAAATAAAGATTATCTGTATCATTATTTATTTGTACACTTTGACTTTTATCTCCCTCAGAAAATATAATGCGACTTTGTGACAAAGATAGCCCTGCATAACTATATGATGCAGAAAAAATAAAACAGCTAAAAAGTAATGAAATCGTTTTTAATATATTCATATTTTAATCAATCAGAAAAAAAGCTAAGCACTACTGTTGCCGTAAAAGGGCCAACCTCTGGAGTACATCCCTCTTTTTGACAACGCAACTTTGCTGTTAATGATTTAGTCGAGCTTTCTGAGGTTATATTATCCCACACAACAGAATCATCAGAAGGTTTAAAAACAGAGCTATTATTTACTTTATATGTTTTACTACCACTGTCGTCTGTAAGTTGAACACCAAATGACCCAGAAACATTGTTATTAAAAAAATCTCGAGTTCCGGTTAAAGTAACACCTTGAGATATATAAACGCTCGTTCCACTTAAAGAACTTGTTGAGCAATTAGTTAACGAGATAGGGATCTGTTGACTAATTTTATTATTTTTTATGTCATTAGCACTAACAGAACTAGCCCCTTCACCACTAGTGAAAGTAATATTATCTGGAACAACAATTTCACACGTTTTAGCGAGAAAAACGACTGAAAAATTATATTTCACTGATTGCGCTGCAACTGAAGCCCAACTCGTCAATAATAAACAAAGACTAACTATTAATATTGACACTTTTTTTGTCTGCATAATTAATCCTGAATATATTCAAATAAAATAGTCGCCGTTGAATCACCAGGTGTCATTTTATTATTGTTACGTCTAACAAAATCGACGATGTAGTTAATACTTATCGCTGAATTAGAGTGAGAAGAAAAAGATAACTTTTTATTGTTTTCTAGAATTTGGCAACTCGCATTTTCACCTTCAAGACAGCCTTTTACTAAAAAACCGGTTTGGGTCGTATCGCCTTTTCCATAAAAAACCTGATCTGAATATTCAGTATTCGCGCCTGTTTTTACATTAATCGTGATTTTTTTCTCACTATCAGGTTCATACTCTTTACAATCGATAAGATAAGTAAATTGCTTAGTGCCGAGACTCCCTTTAATAGGCGCCTTTATTGGTGTGTCTTCTGCATCACCAATAGTAAAAAACTGTTCAAATGAGACATGTTTACTCAGCTCATTACTATCGCTAAATTCACAAGTGCCACGTGTTACATTAGCAGAAAAGTTGAGAGTACCATTATTTGCGGATTGACAGTTTACTGCATACACCATCATCGCTAACAATACTGTTCTTTTAAAGTTTTTTATTGTAGACACTTTCTCCGCCTAAATCGTTGATAATATGAATATTAACAGCACCTGTTTTATTACTTACCACATAGTTTTTAGAAGAAAATGGTTCTATCATATTATTAATTTTATTTAATTTTATCGTTTCATTTTTAACGGTAATCTTAAAAAGATTAATATAATAAGGCGTAGGGTTCTCAATACTGATCCCATTAGGCGTTGCTTTTACAACTAATTTATCACCGGCTTCTTTTGGGTTTATCGCTAAATTAATAGGGCGATAAAATACCTTGATAATATTTTCCATCGCTATTTTTATCCCATCTTCATTTTTATTTGTTGATGGGATATTTCGCGAGTGGAAGTAATAAAGTGATTCTCTATCTTTAGGAAGATTTGTTGGTATTATTTGAATTTTTATTGTATTTTCACTTTCCGGAGCTAACCTGAAAATGTTTGGAGTAATAACAAACATACCGCTCAAAGGTGGTGATGAGGTATCCAGTTTTTCGGTTATAAAGTTAGAGACTAAATAAGGTTGTGCATTATTATTTCTAGCGCTAATAGAGGCTGTATTAGTATCCCCATTAATAATAATACGAGTCTGGCTTAAACCGACACCGGCTTGAACCTGAAATGATAAAAATAATACTCCTAAAACACACAACGAAATATATTGAAAAAAGCGTATTTTGTTTACCATCTGCCTATCACCTTATTGCACTGCAACTTTACTATTGGTAGTAAAACAAAATTATGGAAAAGGAATAAATTCCTTTCCCATAACATACTAATATTAGTTATAAGCAACACTAAAGGTTACTGGAACATTAATATCTTGTGCTTTCAGTGAGTCACCAGTTTCTGTAGCAAATAAACCTGCTTTCATAGGAATAATCAGGTTACCTTCACCTTCTGCTTTTAAGTTTTGCAGTTCTGTTGACTCATTTGGTTTCAGTACTACAGAGTTCATTGCAGTTAACTTGATACCAGCTTGAGTTGCACCAGCGCTAGCAAATAATTGCTCATTACCAACTAGGCCATTACCGCTTGCTAATAATTCAATATTAGATACAGTTACAGCAGGATCTTCACCTTCAGCTGGTTTACCAATCTTAGTACAGTTGTTTAACACTAAGTTGAAATCTTTTTCAGATACAGCTTGGTTAATATTTTGAATATCAGTAGTTGCATAAGTACCTAAATCAACACGATCTTGGCTTGCGCTGATATCACAAGTTGCTGCAACTAAACGTGCAGAAAATGTAACGTCTGCGTTTTTAGCGGCCATAACTTGAGTTGATAAAGAACCCATAAGAAGTGCACCAGCAACCATTACGCCTAATTTATTGAATTTCATATTAACTTCTCTTATAAAATAATCTAAAAATTATCAATATCGTAATAATTTAGACCCAACGTATTGTACTAAGCCAACATGTGATCCTTACTATATAAATGATATTGATCCTTACAACGATTGTTTATAACCCATTAATAAAACTAACTTTACATCAAAAATAACATCATATAATGTTGCATTTCTCAGTATTTATTTTTAGCTCATCAGAAAAATGACAAAAATAAACATTGAAATCACAGAAACATCAAATATATATATACTCACTCACTGTATAAAGTAAGCATAATATATTTTTTGAAAAAACAGCGGAGTTATTTAAATCACATAATTAAATCTCACCATATTAAAATATTATTTTAAG